>CAJXKU010000022.1 GCA_913055945.1 uncultured Lentisphaerota bacterium
TCGGCGCCTCTTGCGTGTCCGTGGGCGGATATTGCAGACGCTGAGACCAGTCAATCAGTTGTGAAAGCACCACTGCCCGATCGGCTTCGAGCCGGGTGTAATAATACGGGCTGGCCGTCTGCATCCCGTCCAGCCGATCACAGAGGAAACGTCCGTCTCCGGCCAACCTCTGTTCCCGGAAGATAATCTCCAACGCTTTCGGCAGAAGAGTGGCGGCCCGCCGATCTTCCCATATATCGGCGGCGAAATAGAGGGTCGGGATGAGATAATCCTGACAGTAACAATAGCGGATGCGGCTGTCGCCGCCGATGCGAATGAGTCGCCCATCTTCAAAGATGAGTTTTCGCACCAGCTGCCAGAGGTCATACGCATGGAGGTAAAGGCTTTCCGGCGCCTGCAGACCTCGCAGCCGGTAGGCGTAGTGAACCATGGCGATATTGCTTAGACAGATGACCATGTAGCCCACGTTCAGGTACCCGTGGTGATCGAGCGCGTAATTAGGAAAAAAGTTAGCCCCCAGATGCCAATCCTGCAGCGGACGATTTTCATACACGGTCTTATCCTCCGCGTCCGCCGGTACAGAGATACCGTTAAGACAGAAAAGCTGTGCCCGTTCCATCCATCTTTCACGGCGGCTGTCCGTTGGATTCCAAAGAGCCGCTCGCGCACATATGCCGCCGTTCCAAATATTTGATTCCGGATCATTGCGCCCCGAGCTGTTCCACTGGCCAGCCTTTACCCCGGGTTCATTTCCCCGGCGGTAATCCGTGCATAGGTCGTCCGCTTCATCTGCCAAAAGCGCACGTATACGGTCCTGATCGTGCGCCGAAAGATAGGGGCTGATGCGATGAACAGCGTGCATCATGCGCTCAATACCAAGGCCACTGATCCAGGTATGTCCCCATTGAGTTCCATCGGTGCAATAGAAATCTCCTGTGACGTGACTTGCGAGCGAAAAACGTAAAGCTGCTACGGCCCGTTCCAATGCTTTTTCTTTCGGAAAAATGTTCTCGGTGTCGCTGTCTTCCTCGCAGAACAGTACAGCCAAAGCGGCCAGATACTTCTGGTTGGTTTGCACTCCCCAACTGTTGTAACCGGTGCCGAAACACCCCAAATCCGGCCGGTCCGGGATCGGATACCAGCAATTTTCTGCGAATGCCGCCCAGCGGGCCAGAGATTGCAAAGACGTTGTGATCATCGTTAATTCCCTTTCAAGAACTGCCGCGATATGACAAGGACGACACGCGAATCAGTGTGAATTAGCAGCTGTATACCGAGCGTCCCTTCGTACAGGCTTAACATACTGTGCACACTGACGAATGCCGAAGCGTGCGCGAAGGCACTCCCCACACTCAAGTCCTGGCTTCTGTTTCAGCAGGTACAAACCAATGCTTCGTGCGATTGGCCAACCGTACCAGCATCAGCATGACGGGAACCTCCACCAGGACGCCGACAACTGTAGCAAGCACAACGGGAGAATCCGTGCCGAACAGAGAGATGGCGACCGCTACGGCCAGTTCAAAGAAATTCGAGGCCCCGATCATACCCGCAGGCGCAGCAATGTTGTGCGGAAGCCGGACGGCTTTGCACGTGAGATACGCGAGGGTAAAAATCACAGCCGCCTGCAGACTCAGCGGCACAGCGATCAGGACGATATGCAACGGATTCTGCAGAATAACTTCTCCCTGAAAAGAGAAAATCAGCACCAGCGTCAACAATAAGCCGCCGATGGTAACACCATCGAATTTCGGCAGAAACGTCCCTTCGAAGTAATTGTAACCTCGTTTCCTGATCACAGACCACCGGGTCACAGCGCCTGCCGTCAAAGGGATAACCACAAAAAGGAGCACAGACAACAGCAGTGTCGCCCAGGGCACCGAAACACCGCTTACGCCCAGCAGAAACGCGACAATGGGGGTAAAAGCAAACAGGATGATCAAGTCGTTGGTGGCCACCTGAACCACTGTATAGGCCGGATTGCCGTTGGTCAGGTGACTCCAGACGAAAACCATGGCCGTGCACGGGGCCGCCCCCAGTATGACCGCTCCTGCCAGATAGTCTCGCGCAAGTTCTGTCGGAATCAACGCATCGAAAATGACAAACAGAAACAGCGCACTGATGCCATACATACTGAACGGTTTGATCAGCCAGTTAAAAACCCACGTTATAATCAACCCGTGCGGGTTTTTTCCCACGTCTTTAACGCTGGCAAAATTCACTTTCATCATCATAGGGTAAATCATCAGCCAGATGAGTACGGCAATAGGGATAGATACATGGGCGTATTCCAACTGGCTGAGAAATTCCGGAACGGCGGGTAAAAACTGTCCGATCAACACGCCCGCCGCCATGCATAACAGAACCCAGACCGTTAAATATTTTTCGAAAACACTCATTTCTGCTTATCCTCTTGTTTGGGATTTATTTTTTTACTGCGTGTTTCATACAACGTTAATAGTCGTTATACGGTGTTGTTCACCGCAATCTACGAATTCCACAAGTCGTCAAACTGAGCAGATTACGAGTCTACGTTTTTATGCAATTCTTCAGGAATTTTTTCTACAAACGCCCGGATTTCATCCCGCACACGGCGATAGCAGGCTAACGCTTCCTCTTCCGTTTGGGCGGATTGTGCCAACTTGGGCGGATCGTCGAAGCCCGCGTGCAGCACCCGGACACGGCCGGGGAATATCGGACATGCCTCATAAGCACTGTCGCAGACGGTTACCACCAGGCTGAAATTCACTTCGTTCATCTCCTCGAGCTGTTTAGAATATTGTCGAGAGATATCAACCCCCGCCTCCTGCATGACCTGCACGGCGATCGGATCGAGTCCGCTCGCGTTGATCCCTGCCGAATACGCTGTCATACGGTCGCCCCATAAGACGCGCGTCCACCCTTCAGCCATCTGACTGCGACAGGAATTCCCGGTACATAGAAATAATACACATGGTTTATGCATCGGCGCCTTCCTTTTTGTTCGGCGGGCAACAGCGTTCGCCGCGCTGCTGCCGACAGATATCCTCAGGCTCGCGAGCCAGTATATCCGCCAGTTTTTCTTGATCCGCTCGCAGATCAGGACAGGATGCCACCTGCTGGTGGAGCCAGTCGAAAAGCTCCCGATGCCGAGTATAAACCTGCGGGTCGACGCTGTAAAACATCCATCGTCCTTCTTTCCGCGACTTCAGAAGTCCCGCATTTACCAACAGGTTGCAATGACGCGAGACGGTGGCTCCCCGCACCTGCAGCAGTTCTGTGATCTGACAGGCACACATTTCCCCCGCCTTTTCGAGGGCCAGCACCACGCGCAGACGGTTTTTATCAGCGAGCGCTTTAAGTATTCGCAGTGTAAAATCCATAGGACACCTTTGGTTATTTAGCTTTTTAACTAAATATAATCGTATACCACACTTTTTCAAACTTTTGACGGAGGTGAGTTCAGTATACACCGTCTGATCAACAAAATTAAGGTAACAATCACGAGGATTCCGAGAAGGAGCATCAAGATCATCCCGAACAACAAAACGCCCATGCAATGTTTTCGAAGCTGTTTTAAAGGTTGCACCAATTGATATATTCGGTCCTACAGGCTATTCTGAATAACTAGAACAGAACACAAACGGTGTGGCACGGAGGATGTGGCGCGAGCCCATAACGTGACAAGAACAACGGAAAAAAGGAAAAAAGGAAACGTATGCCTCCACCCGAAAACAGACCGAATTTTCTTATTGTCATGACCGATCATCAACGTATGGACACCGCACAGCCCGACCACCCCTGTATAACACCAAACCTGACACGCATGACCAATGAGGGGGTGAATTTCACGAACGTGTACTGCCCCACCGCGCATTGCTGTCCAGCCCGGGCTACGTTCTGGAGCGGTCTTTATCCAACCCGCCACGGCGTATGGAATAATGTAGATAATGATTATGCGATTAACCGCGGCCCGCATGAGCACATTCGCCTGTTCAGCGAAGATCTGCGTGACGCAGGTTATGACCTGGCCTACGTGGGGAAATGGCATGTCAGTGCGTTGGGAACACAGTCACCTTCCCGCTACGGATGGCGGGAATTAATGCATTACGAAGATGGCATTCAGGACAACCACATAAAATGGGAGAAAATCCGCGAGCAGGCTGACGCCCCCGGGGATACGGAAGCGGCAATTCAAATGCCGGGGTACAACCCGAGCGTGCTGTACGGCGTCAGTGACACCATAGAAAAGGGTGACGACAGGTTTACCCAGCGGGGCATTGAAGAACTGAAAAACCTGGCCCAGCAGGAGCGTCCCTGGGCGCTCTACATCGGATTGAACGGGCCTCATACCCCTTACCGTGTGCCGCAGCGCTACCTGGATATGTATAACCTGGAGGATATTCCGCTTCCGCCCAGCTACGCAGATGAGATGACGGATAAACCGGAATATTACCAGCGCGTACGAAACCAGATATTCGATCAATTGGGAGAACGCGGCACGAAAGAAGCCATTCGGCATTTCTGGGCCTACTGCACTCTTCTCGACGATATGTTCGGGGAAATTCTGGAAACCCTCGAAAGCACAGGTCAGGCGGAAAATACTGTGGTGCTTTATTGTTCGGATCACGGCGATTACGTGGGGGAGCACGGTTTATTCCACAAGCAGGTTCCCGCTTTTTTAGGGGCCTACCACGTCCCCGCCATCATGAGATGGCCGGCAGGCATCCGGAATCCGGGACGCAATGTGGACGCATTCATCTCCCTGGCGGACTTTGCGCCTTCGTTTCTCGACCTGGCCGGAGTCGAGGTAAACCGCTATTTCACAGGCCGTAGTTTCGTACCTTTTCTCCGAGACGAATCCCCCGATGACTGGCGCGAACAGATCTGTACGCAGTGCGAAGGTGCGGAACAGCACTTCACGCAACGAGCAGTCATCGCACGACAGTGGAAATATGTGTATAACGGATTCGGTAAAGATGAGCTGTACGATCTGGTGAACGACCCGCACGAAATCCGCAATCTCGCCGACGACCCCGATTATGACGCAATCAAACGAGATCTCGTAGGGCGAATGTGGCGGTTTGCCTATCTGGAACAGGACAGCCTGGGCGCTACCCAGTATCTCATGGTTAACACCGCACCATGGGGCCCGAAAGAGGGCTTAAAAGGAGAAAAAGGCCGCGCCTTGCCCCATGCTGTTCCCCGGGGAAAAGAAAACCAACCCGACGCTTGTGATCACACCCACTGACGTGAACCGATGTCGCATCACGTCGGTGAGACGTGTTATGATATCGAGGGGGGGATGATACACCCATAACGTTCAACCTAAATTTAGGTTCAGGTCACCAGCTCGACCAGCTGGAAATGTTTCTGGGACACGAGAGCAGACGGTTGATATTCGCTCACTGGCAGCCGCTTTGTTTGCAGTTCTGTTCAGTCGGGTACAAACGTTGAACCTCATCAGTACCGATAGCGCCACTTCAGGTCTATACCTTCAGTCATCGTACCGGTACGGGTTTCCACGGAAAAGTGGGGGGTCAGTTCGACCTCGACAGACACCTGGGTGGTTTCTCCGTTTACGGCCTGTTCAACTCGGAAATAGACATCTTCGGTCAGGTATTTTCCGACACCTGCCACCGTTTCGCCTTCCTCTGTGGTTCTAACATCCAGTTCATCTACACCGATACTCTGGCGCAGCTTCTCGGTAATATTGCCGCCTTTGCCGGTTAATGTCCGGACGGCAAGCGCAAGCTGAACCGCCTGGAGAGGGGTTATTTCCCGGAGTTCTCTGTCAAACAGCAGGCGTGCCAGGATTTCGTCTCGCGGATAGGCAGGATCAGACTCAACGGTTATGTCAGGATCATCCACGGGCCCCGTTGCCCGCAGACGGATTGTGAGATCTCTCCTTCTGTTTACACCCGTGATGTCAAGCATCGGCCTTGGCGGTGATTCGCTCTGGAAACGAATGATGCTTTCGGCCAGGCCAAAACGTTTCGTTAAAAAATCGACATGTCCGCGCACCACTGTTACGCTTCCGCCGATTTCCGGTTGGGCCGCGGTACCGGAAACATGAAGATTTCCCTGCCATTCAGCGTCCAGACCGCGGCCTCTGATGAAGCACCTGTCCGGCAGTGTTACTTCCACATCAAGGATCAGATTATCCAGAAAGGATGGCGCAGCTTTCAGTTTTGTTTCCGTTTCCCCGTCTGCCTGTTCAGACGGCTCAACAAGTCTGATTCCTTGCATGCCCTTGGGGCGCGGTTCTGGAATACGCAGCTCTACGGGGGCAATGCGCAGATTTCCTTCAAGCCGCGGGCCGCCGCCTGTCATATGGAATGACAGCTCCCCATCAACCGTTCCATCGACTGTCTGCGTCTGTATCAATCTCATTTCTTCCAACTCGACAGAGAAATCCCCCTGCACACCGTTCTCATGGACGTCGAAAGCGCCGGAGCCGGTCAGAACCCCTTCGTCTGTATCCGTGGCGCTGAATGTTGTCATTTTAAAGTTCCTGTCCCTGACCTCGATACGTCCTTGCAGTGCCTGGAGAACAGTGCCGGTCGCGGCATTTTCATAGACACCGTCCTCCAGTCTTATGTGACCCTGCCATGAAGGGGATTGTGGTGGACCGGAAACGTCGAGTTTTCCCGTAATATCTCCGGAAAGCCGTTGAGACGGCGGTAAAAAGAGGGGCGAAAAAGATGCTAAGTTTGCGTTGACGTCGGCTTTTGCTCGGAGTTTACCGGTTATTTCCGCCCGGAACGGTTTCAACGATAGCCGGACGGGCAAATGCCCTTCCGCTTTCACCGTGTCGCCTGTGCTGTTTGAAATCTCCAGTGTCCCCCCCAGACGCGCCTGCTCATAGAAAACGCGAAGTCTGCCATTGAAGAGACCAGCCCCGTTTGTATCGTGCTGCGGGATTGATACATCCGCCAGTTCAACTGTGAGTTCCGCCTGCGGTTCATTGAGCGAACCGCCGATACGCAGTTCGCCGTTTGCTTTTCCCGTGAGAGAAGCCACCTTGTCGCTTACAATGCTGCGTTCAAGGCGCAGATCCTTGATACGGGCTTTTCCCGTGATCTTTTCGTCTGTTTTACGCAGGGCCAGGTTCAATCTGCCGCCGCCGAGTTCGATCCCTTTACTGCGAACGATCAACGAGTCCTCTCCGCGGCGGACAGTCAGCCCCTTGGACAATCTGACCGGAACGTTCGCATAGGTCACGTTCCCACTGTTCAACTGAACCACTTGTTCCGACTTATCCACCCGGATTTTACCTTCAATGTCGGCTTTAAAAGGGTGAACGGCTTTTCCGCGGGTCTGCACCTCCAGCGTATAACCATCTTTCGGTTGACCGGACATCGTCAAAGTCAGCGTTTCAAGTGTTGCGCGGTCAGTGGTTACATCGTCTGCTGTGATATTCGCCTCCACGTCGCGGCTGCTCGAGCGTCCTGTGATCTTTCCGTTGCCAGTAAAAGAGCCTACAGAGAACCAGCTTGTTTCGAGTTCGCCGCTCGCTGTTTCTACGAAGATATTCGGGCTTGTGAAGGGACCTTCGATGCGACTGTCCATTCGAAAGGTCCCCTCTGGCGTAACGGGCAGAAAGCTTCCGAGCCAGCTTAGTTGTCCAGCTTTCAGCGTAAAGTTACCCTCGAGTTCCCGCTCCGGCATCATCAGCCGAATGCTCCCCTTCCCTTTCGTTCCCGGGGCGTGCATCCGAAGTCTCGAAAGCGTCAGCACACCTTCATTCAGGCTGTAGGCCGTGTCCACCTCCACGCGGGTGTTATTACGGACCAAGCCCAGCTTCACTTTGCCATTGAGGGATTTTCCGAACTTTGTGTCAGTGATCGCGTATTCGAGGCTTTCCGCCCTGACTCCGTCAAAGGAACATCGCTCGATCGTCCCCCGCATCTGCCATAAAAGGTCTGTCAGCGCCCCCGAGACCTTTCCTTTCGCCTGTAGACGGCCTTCGATATTTGCTTCCTCAACCGCCGGGATAGCTGTTAATTCAGGAATATCGAGAACGTAAGCAATGTCGACACTTCGTTTGCCGATGTCGAGCGTTCCGGAATATTCGAGCGAAGCCGCGTTCAACGTTATTGCGCCGGCTTCAACCCGCACTTCGCCCCGCTGTCGGTGATAGCTGCCCTTGAGTTCGAAACCGGCGCTCTCCCCTCCGCCGATAAAGTTGCGCTGGGCCTCCGTCAGAACACCTCTCGGGGGCCGGAACGTTCCTTCTGCGTCGAACATCGGAGCGTTAGCGGCGAGGTCCAACTGGAACACTGAATTCAGGACAGCGGTGTCATCTTCGACCACGGCCAGGCGGCCCTCCCATTTCTCAAGAGAGCCTTCGCCTTCCAGTTTGGCCCGTATGTTCCCCTGCAGCGGCATATCGGGGAGGTTTTGGAGAACGCCGTCAGGCGGAGCCGAAACTTCACATAGAACACGCACGTGCCGGTCTGCCCGGCGGCGGAACTTAAACTGCCCTTTAAAACCATCCCGATCAATGCGTTCAAGCTCCACCGCAGCGGCAAGCGAAGAACGGGACGTAGAGCGGAGCGAGCCGTTCAACGCCACAACGATGTTCTCACCAACGACGCCTTCCCGAAATTCATTGTGCGGGAAATGCAGTTTCTGTATACGCAACTTCGGCAGATCGGGAAAAGCCACCCCCGACGGCGACGCTCGTTTCTCCTTCGGCGCCGCGGCACCAGCGGCGGGCGGCAACCGTTCCAGCATGAGTTCATCCGCCTCTATACGCCGGATCTTAATGCGTTCACCCAGCAGACTGAAAGGAGACCAGTTGAGCGAGATATTGCGTAAGCGCAGAAAAGTCCCTTTTCCGTCCGCCAGGGTTATTCGTTCCGCAGCGGGACTGAATGGCACCAATCCGGTAAGTTCCCGAATCTCCAGCCTGTAGGCCTCATTGCTCATGCGGGCAGATATGAGCGCTGCGATCCGCTTCTTCGCCCACGGCGTCTGGATACAGGCGAATATTCCAGCAGCTGAAAAGACTACACAGAGCAGGCTGAACAAGACCCATTTCAGGTATTTGCGCTTATTATGCTTCATTGTCGATGGTTTATTTATGTTTAGAACGCTTGACCTAAGCTGAGGTAGATCTGAAAACTGTCGTGGACATGATCGCGCTCGCTCAGCGGAAAGCCGACATCCAGCCGCAATGGCCCCACCGGGGTATAATAACGAAAGCCTAAGCCTGTGCCCCAGGCCAGATCTCCGTCTATGTCTGTGATACCCCCTCTGTAAACATTACCGCCGTCCAGAAAAAGTGCCCAGCCGATATTCTTAGTCGTTCGCCACCTCAATTCTGCGGAGACTTCCGCTAATGAGCGGCCGCCAATCGCTTCACCTTCCCGACGGGGACCTATATCCTGAAAAGGATACCCTCGGACAGAGCCGCCGCCTCCGGCATAAAATCGTTCATTCGCCGGGACAGCTCCAGCCTCCTCACCCCAGATCGCCCCCAGCCGCGACCGCAAGGCAAAAACCAGAGACGACCCAATCCCGATATATGAATGTGCAGAAACGACGGATTTATGAAACAGGAGATCTCCCGACGCAACTTCTTTAAACGGCGTGTATGCGGCAGACAATCGCCATCCCTCCGTCGGGTCCAGCACATCATCACGGCAATCCCATTCCAGCCTCAGCGGCCAAGACAGCAGTACAAAATCATCCGTATCTTCCTCAATCAGGTGTGTGCCCGTAAGTGCGGGTCCGGTGGCTATCGTCAAACGGGGTGAAAGACTGCGTTCTATTTGCGCTGACACCGTAGCGGAGCTGCTTTCATACGCATCCGTGTCTTCCCGCGTGAGCGCACCGTCTAAGAGCAGGGACTGCTCTTCGCGCAAGAACCACGGTTTGCGATACCTGGTCTCAAATTCCTGGAACATTTGAGAGATATCCAAGGCAAAACGCAAGCGTTCCCCGCGTCCTTTCAGATTTCTGTGTTCCCACGAGGTACGTACCCCCATACCGCGGTCTGATGTATAGCCGACGCCCGCGCTCACCGTACGAGGGTCAGATTCCGTCAACTCGACGCGCATAGGGATCCTTTTCCGGGGTTCAGCTGTATCACGCTGTACCTGAACCAGGCTGAACAAGTGCGTGCGAACAAGGCGTTGACGTAACCGCCGTACTTTTTCCGGATCATAAAGATCCCCCGGCTGCCACGGGATTTTGTTACGCACAAATGGCTCCTCTACTCGTTCGAGCCCCTCAAACACTGTTTCGCCGAAACGGATAAGGGGACCTGCGCTCGCGGTCAGCACCACATCCACGGTGCTCTGCTTGTCATCAACCGACACCTCAACCTGCGGGGTCTCAGCAAAGGCGAAGCCCTGTTTCCGCAACAAGGTCTTCAATTCGGCGCGAGCTGATCGAATGGCATTGGCCGCAGCAACATCACCCTTGCCAAGGTTCAATTCATCCGGCTTGGGATACGTCAGGGATTTTCGCGCAGAAGGGGGAATATCTTTAATCCGCACTTCGATGTCGTTCACTTTGTACAAGGGACCCGGCTCAATGTCGTAGACGACTTCCAGATTCTCTCTGTTATCCTGCTGAATCTGGACATCGATCTGCGCCCCGTAATAGCCATGACTGCTAAGGATCGATTTCAGGTCCGGGACGTATTTCCGTGCACGCCGACGAAAGAGAAACTTTGTCTGGGGGAATCGTTCAAACGCGGAAAATTCGGCGACTTGCCTCAACTCTTTGACGAGGTCTGCGTCGTCAATCCCCCGAAATCCGACCTTGCCCCGGATCGATTCCTTCTTGCCGGCCTGGAAGGCTGAACAGCCCCACTGCAGGAAGAGGACTACGGTCACGAGTTGTACCATAGCCAATCCTCTCCACCAACGGGCTATGGTTGTAGCTTTATCATCCAACACACACTTCCCCGCCCACGCTGGGCCCCAAAACTCCTGTTTCTTCGCTCAGATAACGAAAAGCTCACGCGGACCTCCCGAGTATAACACCATATTTCCTCCGCACTTGCACTGAACGCCTCGCCTCTCGAGCCGACGGTTCAGGCCTGAAGTATACGCCGCGCTTCCGGGGAAAACCTGGACGCTCGGAATCATTCCCTCCGTCTTAGAAATGACGGCTGTCGCCGCCAGAACCGCCTAGCACTCGGGGAGGCTCCCCCGTTATGCAGGGTGCATAGACCGAAGGAAGCCCCACCCCCATTCCGGCTTCAGGCTCAAAAACATACCCCGTAGAAATATAAAGGGTTCCGCCTGTCGTGCTGGACTCCCCCATAAACTATCGACGTATTTATCCAACCGGACCCCATTGGAGCCAGGATATTGTGCACCACTTCGCAAAAGAAAAATAACGCCACATCATGTAAGCGCATTTGAAATACACCACCTAGACCATATGATGCATTCGTGATGACGCCAGCCCACGTACCCTGATGAAACCGATCATACCGACGCCGGGGAACGGGGGACTATCCGGCGTAAACGACCTTCCTCAACCCCACGCTTCCGTCATTGGGAGAGGCCCCCTGCTCTTCCAGGAGGACCAGAACGTTATCTTCGCCAAGCCATGAACTCGGCACGTGGTAATACCGTTGTGTCGGGATCCCTGTAGGTCCCTGGTCCGTACTTTGAACCACGAAATCATTGGCGAGATGGCCCACGGCGGGAACCTGCCAATAGCGACCAATACAGTGACCGTTGACCCACGCAAGCCCCTTTGACATACCTTTAAGGTCGAGAACAAAAGGTCCTTCTTCTCCCGGATGCCGGAATCGTGTTCGCCACCAGCACGGCATCCTTGGCTCTGATACTGTATTATCCACCGCCCATTCCTCTTTACCCCTGTACCACTCCTTATGTTCACCACTCAACCCCGGATAAATACGCCATTCAGTTTTAATCGGCACTCCCTTCCACAAGACAGCCCCCCAAAGTCCTTTCCGCTCTTCCACCATGTTACACATGTTGAGCATGCCGTCATGCTTTACCAAACCGAGCCCGCAACACAAAACCGCGATTTCGTGCCTCCCCGGCAGGAGCGAGATGTTGAACTGCTGGGTAAACGCAGGCGTACGGGGATCCCCACGGCCTTCAGTCAGAGGCGGCGTTGTCTGCGCTCTCAGTTCGCCGTCTACAAAAACATACGCAAAATCAGCCACGCGAGTAAGGGAAAGCACACCGGGGCCTTCACGTTCAATGTCAACGTCTGCAACATACCAGCAATAGTCGGTCTTATCCTGCGTCCACTGCAGTTGTTCCCGGGGTTCCTCCCTGACGGCAACGGGCGTACGCGTGCCGGATGGTACAACCTCCGACCGGGCAGAGAACGTATCAGCAAACGAAACTGAACTTACGTATTTGTATGTTACTTGATCGGAAGGCGCAACGCGAGCGGAATCGAATAACACTCCTTCCGCAGGGGTCAGTATAACGGTGCTTTGCGGGAGAAGTTCAAACTCGTGTCCGCACAATCGCATTTGTTTCTCCGCCGGACCGGAGTTACTTACAAAATGGACCCCGGCCTCATCGCCCCCATAGGAGCAGAGTTCGACGCCTTCGTTAAGCTGTTCGCGCCGGGGCAAGTCATCCACCAGCGTATCATGATAATCAAAAAGTACGCGATGGAGCCGACTGAGATGGTGGCCTTTCGTGGAAAGATAACCATATTCGTCAAGGGGAGCCTCAAATCCGTACTGCGGACACTGCAGAAACATACCCTCCCGCTGGAAATTCGTGCCGGCGTGCCACATGTAGTAGGAAACACCAGCACCTCCTTTGGCAAAAAACTGCGCTGTACCATGCGCCACGGACTCAGGTGACCGCAGGCGAGGCGCATGACCGAACGTATTGAACCATCCCGGCCAATGCTCAGTCCACAGCGGCGGCATGTCCGGGTACGCTTCCTGAAAATCATCGAGCTTGCTGTTGCCGGCAAAACCATGGAGAGTGGGCAAGGCATTCTTCAGTGAGCCGCACGTCAGCAGAGGCACACCGAGATCCAGAGAATGGCCGAGTTCGATGGCCCATTCCATGTAAGCACGGCCGTCTTCGCCATAAATCGGAAACATCTGGTCATATTCATTCTCGATCTCAGCCAGTATCAACGGTCCCCCGTTGTCCGGCGAAAAAGGGCGGATAAGCTCGCCGACTTCACGGATCCACTTTTCCATTTTGTCCATAAAAGGTCGGTTCCAGGTCCGAAACTGAATGCCCGGCACATCGCGCAACCAGACAGGGAATCCGCCGTAATTCACTTCACCGCACATGTACGGGCCCAGGCGGATAATCAAGTACATCCCCGCGTCGTGGACCGCTTGGCAAAAGGCCTTCAGGTCGTACCGCCCCTCGAAATCAAACTTTCCCTGCTCATTTTCGTGAATACCCCAGAAGACATAGGTCTGGATCGTGTTAATCCCAGCTTCTCTGCTGCGCCGTAGCAATTCCGGCCATTGCTCCGGCGTACTTCGCCAGTAATGAACAGCGCCGGCCACCAGCAGTTTTTTCTGTCCGTCGATGACTACACTCCGAGCGGTGGTGTCAATGTGTGCCATAGCGTTCTCCTATACGAATTTCCAGTTTTTCCGGGACGCATCTTCCAAGAAGATGAGTGTCATGCTATCACGAAAACCTCTTATGGTAGGCTGACGGCTCGAAAAGACGGTGCCGGCGTGCCTGTGGGGACACAGAACAGTGCGGATCCGACTGCGCCAAGACAGGATAACCAGCACCTTTAAGTTGAACGACGGGCAAAAATTCGCCCGGTCAAAGGTGACGAATTGTTTTCAACTATGACCCCCCACCTTCATGCGCCTGTTCCCACGGCACACCCTTTAGGTTGCCATTACTCATCAGCGTAAGACAAACTTAACCGTTTGCCTATTTTTTCAATCGAATCTTCGGGACGCCCGCGCAATGTCGTCCAGAGAAAAGGATCCTCTGTGTCATACATCCACGCCAGCATATGTCTGCCCAACTCACTGATTACCTGGTAGTGAGCCGGATCATTCACCAGGTTCTCCGTTTCATAGGGATCCTCTTTACGGTTAAACAACTGGTGAGGGACAGCACCGCCGGTCCCACCTCCACCCGTGGTAATGAGCACAAGTTTCCAATCAGCAGTGACTATGCACCGACGGGTACCCTGGGGACCTTGTCCAAAAATATAATCCCACCACGGATGGTCAACTTCCAGGTAGGCGGAAGAATTGGGCCCTTTCTCCGTCTCACCTGTCAGAAGAGGTTTCAGGGAATGGCCCTGAACTCTTTCATCCGGCTGAACACCGCAAAAATCCAGTATAGTGGGCGCGAGGTCAACGATATTAACAAATTCGGATGTTTCCCGGCCTTCAGATATTTGCCCTGGAAAGTTTATCAGCAGCGGGATCAAGGCAGCTTCTTCGTAGAATTGATTCTTTCCTGTGCAACCGTGGCTCAACAGGTCATCACCGTGATCGGCGGTAAAGATCACGAGGGTGTTATCCCGCAGTTCCGTGTGTTCCAATACACTCAGCAATCGCCCCACACACTCATCTATCCCCATTACATTTGCGTGATAACGCACATACGACTCCAGTGCCTCCTCATATAGGTTAGTCGCGGTGGCGGAGGCAGTTTCGCTGTTATATCCCGGCACATTAGGCCGGGTTTCTTTAATGTATTCACGTGCAGTCTGTAAAAGATGCTGTCGCTCCGACGGAAGATCCGTCGGCCCATGCGGGGGATTATAACTGATAGTCAGACAGAACGGCGTGCCTTCTCTCTGTCTGCGCTCAGCGGCACGCCTGAGGTAATCTTCCGCGAGATCGGTCTGATGATCGGGTTCCCAACTTTTTGTACCCTGGATTTTCTCCTGCCCGTCGTCGCTGAAGTGCCACGGGTTCGTTATGTCGCTGAAACACTGCAATCCGTAAAATTCATCATCAAACCCCTGTCGGCGCGGACCGCGAGGTATAAACTTACCGTACTTCGCGTCGTCGGTATGCCACTTTCCGATGTACGAACAGTTGTATCCGGCGGCGGTAAGTGTTTTGGCAAAGGTCGGTGCATCCAGATCAAGCAGCTGGTTGTTGTATAGATAAGGGTAATCCTGTTGATCACGGAGAGCGTGACAGAATCGTCCCGTCAGCAGAGCTGCGCGCGCCGGTGTACACATTGGGTACGTACAGTAGGCTTGGGAGAAACGCACGCCTTCTCCAGCCACTCTGTCCAGATTCGGTGTTGGGACGGGGCCGCCGTAAGAAGCTAATGCGTGGGGCCTCAGTTGGTCACAGAAAACCAACAGAACGTTGGGAAAATCCCGATAATCTGCCATAAAATAATCCTTTTTTCATTCGGGTTTGAATTGGATCAACTTGTACATACAGCAACAATTAAGAAATCAGGGGGCTTCACAGAAAACCGCGTACGGGCGAAATTTCCTTCCCCTCTGTCAAGGCTGTTTTACGCAAACGGTTCGCTTCGCCCGAATATTTAGCCAAGATCTTTTTAGCTTCACCGGATAAAACAGCATGTACTTTCCTCTTCGTATCTGATCGAAATCGCTATCGCTATCGAAATCGGAATGCCGGACGATGCGATCCCCGATCCCGATTGCGACTTCGCGAGAGAATCATAATGCGATAAAATTTTCGCCGAGTCTCGTACGAAGTTATATTTACGGTTTTAAAGGTTGCAAAAGCAATATCCTCATGCTTCAAGCATTACGACTGATGGGAGGTGACACCCATGAATGAACTGACGGGACAGACGGCGCTGGTAACCGGCGCCTCACGCGGTGTGGGGCGCGGTGTCGCACTCGTACTGGCTGAGAAAGGTGCCGATGTGGTGGTAAACCACCTCAGCAGTGAAGCGGAAGCAGAGCCTGTATGCGAAGCCATCCGGGACATGGGCCGTCGTGCGCTTCCGGTGCGAGCTGACGTCAGCCGCGAGGAAGACGTGGCGCGGCTCTTCGAGACTATCCGTGCGGAATTCAATGGATTGGATATCCTGGTGAACAATGCGGGAACCACGCAAGCGAAGGATATTTTCGAGATCAGTCTCGATGACTGGGATTACGTCCTCCGCACCAACCTGACCAGTGTGTTTCTGTGCAGCAAGTACGCCATGGAGATGATGAAAGAGCAACAGGCGGGGCGTATCGTCAACATCAGCTCCATCGTCGGCGAGCGCGGCGCGCTGTACGGGCACGTCCATTATGCTGCGACCAAGAGCGGCATGTTCGGTGTCACCAAGACCTTGGCGCAAACCGGTGCGCCGCTGGGGATCACGGTCAATTGTGTGGCGCCGGGCATCATCGACACCGAGTTACTGCGGAACACACACGGCGCCGAAGATGTGGAAAAACTGGCGAGCCAGGTTCCCCTCGGACTGGGCACGCCGCGCGATGTCGGGTTGAGCGTGGCATTTCTGTGCGGAGAAGGCGGCCGCTACATCAACGGGACAACGATCGACGTAAACGGCGGATGGTATTTAAGGTAACACCATGTTAACACTACAGAATGAGTTTCTTCGGCTGATGGTCGACGAGCGGGGTTGTCTGAGGGAGCTGCTGAATCATGAAACCGGACACAATTACGCCGGCGGGCATCCGCTGTGGCGCCTGTACCTGCAGATCGGCGACCGGATGGACGTGGAAGTCAATGCGCCGGCTGCTGCACAGGCCGCGAATCAGCAGGGCGATAGATTTGAGTTGAAGTGGGAGAACGTTCATCTTGGGCAACGGATGCTGAACATTGCTGTCACGGTCCAGGTGCGGGTTGAACAGGACAACACCCATTGGTCTATCCGGATTTGCAATGACGAACCCGAAGTGGTGGTTCGTGAATGCCATTTCCCGCTGGTGGGCGGCCTGCATCTCAAACCGGATCAGGCGTTCATATGGTCAAAGCATGGAGGGGAATGTTTCAGCGACGTACGGCGTCATCTGGACCGCGAGAAACTGTATTTCGGCTGCGATCAGGTCTTCACGGACATGCAGATCGGCTATCCCGGATCGAGTGCTGCCACGAACTGTTACGTGTTCTGCGACGGGGTGGAGGGGTTGTATGTGGCTTGTCACGAAGACAGCGCGGAGTTAACGCAGCACCAGTTGCGATTGTACGGCGACGAGCTGGAATGCGGCATGGCGCGCTACCCGCATCTGGCCACCGGAGAAAGCGCTGAGCTCGGTCCATTTGTCCTGTCGCCTTACAGCGGCTCGTGGCATACGGCGGCACAGAAGTACCGGGCCTGGGCCGATACGTGGTTTCAACCGCCGGATGTTCCCGTTTGGATCCGAAAGCTGAAAGGTTGGCAACGCATCATTCTCAAACATCAGTACGGCGAAATCCACTATCGTTACGATCAGTTGCCGGAGATTTATCGGGACGGCGCCGCCGCAGGCATCGATACCCATCACATGTTCGGCTGGCAGAAAGGCGGGATGGACAATAATTACCCGGCCTACACACCCGACCCGGACCTCGGCGGAGAAGAGGCCTTGCGCGCCGGCATCGCCAGCTTTCGCGAGGCGGGCGGAAATGTGATCCTGTACAGCAATGGGCGGTTGATCGATGTGGCTACGGACTTTTACAGGAACACCGGCCGCCGCCTCACGATAAAAGATCATCTCGGCGTTGAATTGCGCGAGTTCTACCGGTTCCGCGGGCTGGGCACATATGCCGGTAACTTCGCGAATCGGACCTTTGTCACGGCCTGTCCGAGTTCGGAGGAATGGCTCGACGTGTTACGCGGCATTGCGGACAAAGCATTCGACTACGGCTGCCGAAGCGTATTTTATGACCAGATGGGCTCCGGCGAATATCCATGCTGTGATGCGTCCCACGGTCATCCCGTACCCTGGATGAATACCGCCGGGGCGAAGGTTGAGAACCTGCGGCAATTGCGTGAGTATGTCAAACGCCGGGACGCGGATATGGGCATCGGCATCGAGCTGCTTTCCGACCGGGCCGCCCAGTATGCCGACTACATCCACAGTCAGCGGGGCGCCACCGGCCCGAACGGATTCATCGAATGGTTCCGGTACACGTTTCCGGAAGTGATCCTCACCGATCGGGATATTCGCGATGAAACCGACATGAAACGCAAAGTGAATCATTGCGTATTGAAGGGGTTGCGGAGCGACGTTGAAATCTACCGCTGTCGCCGCACCATTGCCGAAACACCGGGCTATTCCGCCTACCTCGCGCAGATCAATGAGCTGCGCGACAAGTATGCGGATCTGATTGTGGCCGGAATGTATCGCGATACACGGGGGTTCACCGTCGACGACCCCGAAGTGGATGCCCGCGCTTTTGTAGCTGGCAGCCGCATGGCGGTCGTGGTCACCCGCAGGGAGGGCGCGGGGCAGAACACGGTTCGCCTGAGCGCACCCGGTTACCATTACATCGGATACGATTCACTCGGGGAATTCGCTGTCCAGGCACCGCCCGGCGCCGGTACGGTTGATATGACGGTCGCCCAGCATAGCTTAGGGATTGTTATCTTCGAGAAGAACGAAGCTGGACAGTGAAGATGATCTGGCTGGGACAAGGCGGTTTTCTCTCTCTCAGGCCGGCGCATCTCGTCTGGCGATAGACCCGTATTTGAGTGGCAGCGTTGAAAAAGCGGAAGGATTGAAAAGTTTGATACCGTCGCCGGTTTCGCCTGACCAACGGGCGCCCGATGCAGACAGACAACTCGGCATGAAGGCGTGCGAACTGCAGCCCGGTCTCCCACGTTCATTGTCGTTCAAGGATTGAGGCGGAAAGGACCACGGGAAGGAAAGGATTCAGTAGCCATGAAAATTACAGACCTTCGTTCGTACATCGTCCATTGCTACCGCACCAACTGGATCTTTGTGGAAGTTGAAACCGACAAAGGTTTGAGCGGCGTGGGGGAAGCGACGCTGGAATACAAAGAGCAGGCTGCCGCGGGCGCGATCGAGGACTTGTCCCGGACGGTCGTGGGTAAAGACCCGAGGTGCATCGAACGTCTGTACCACGATTTGTATCGCGATGCCTACTGGCGAGGCGGAGCCGTCCTGATGTCCGCGCTAAGCGCGTTCGAGATGGCGTGCTGGGACATCCTCGGCAAAAGCCTCCAGGTTCCGGTCTACCAGCTTTTGGGTGGAGCCTTTCGCGATTCCGTTCGCATCTACGTGAACGGCTGGTTCAGTGGTGCCACGACCCCTGATGAATTTGCCGCCAAGGCACGGGAAACCGTGCGGCGCGGGGTGACTGCATTGAAATGGGATCCGTTCGGTAAGGCCTACATGACCATCTCACGGACGGATCTGGATAATGCGCTGGCCTGCATTGCGGCGGTGCGGGATGCCGTGGGTGAAGACGTCGATCTCCTGATTGAAGGGCACGGGCGCTTCAAGCCCGCTACGGCGATTGAGATTGCACGGGAGATTGCGCAGTTCCGCCCCATGTGGTTTGAGGAACCTGTGCCGCCGGACAATCTCGATGCGCTCGCCGAAGTACGCCGGAATTCGCCTGTACCCATTGCCGCGGGCGAACGGTTGTTTACACGCCAGACCTTTCTAGAGCTGTTCGAGAAGCGTGCGGTGGATTATATCCAGCCGGACGTCAGCCATGCCGGCGGCATCGCGGAGTGCCGCAAGATTTCCGCCATGGCTGAAGCACGGTACTTGGGTTGCGCCTGCCACAATCCGAGTGGACCGGTGGCAACGGCGGCGACGCTGCAACTCGCCGCGTGCACGCCGAATTTCTCCATCCTGGAAATCATGGCAACGGACGTGCCGTGGCGTCGCGACATTAGCGACGAACACCTTGTCTTCGACAACGGCATGATCCAGATCCCCGACCGGCCCGGGCTGGGTGTTGAGCTCCGCAGAGAGGAGATGGAAAAACACCCCTATGAACCCCGCGAACTTCGTCATTACAACGGAACGCTGACCGATATCCGTCCGCCCGAACACCAACCGTTCTTCTGATCACCATACCACATGTACGATGGCGTCAAGGGAGATCGGCCCTTCCCGCAGAAGCTGCGGTTGGTCATTCAGCAGGGAGACCACCGTGGAAGGTTGGCCGGAGACCTCGCCGCCGTCGACCAGCAGAGACGGTTCTCCGTGTAGTCCGGCTACGGCGTCATCTGCAGTACAAGCAGGCGGGCGGCCGGATCTGTTTGCGCTGGTCGCAGCAATCGGTTCCTGCAAATCTTTCAGAACGTCCATGAGGAAGGCGTTGTCGGGACAACGTAAACCGACGGTCGTGCCCCCTTCCGCCTTAACTACTACCGTAAGCGGGCCGGGCCAGAATGCGCGGCTGAGTTTTTCCAGGCGTTGGTCCTGTAATACACCGAACTGAATCGCTTTGTTCGGGTCGGGTGCGAGCATCTGTAACTCTTTCTCCTGAGAGCGTTCCTTGAGCTCGAATATGCGTTCGCGCCCCTGTTCATTACGCCAGAGCGTAAGCAGACCGTAAACCGTCTCAGTGGGGGCGGCCACAACGTCTCCGGTTTGCAGTGTTGCGATCATAGCGCCCTTTACTTGTGTGTAATTTTCCTGGTCCAGGTGCAGGCGTTTCAAGGTGATGACTCCTCCGTGAATCGGTTTTTCGCAACATAACACCGGGCAACACATAACTCGCGCTTGTTTTCTGATTATTCGGTTGCTTCCGGAACGTTGCCCAATGTGCCCCGAGCGTCGGCAATATGTCCCACCTTGCGCCAGTCTATGTCCAGCAGGCTGCTGCCGGCAGCATCGAGGGCGACCGGATCGAAACTTGTCAGGATACGGTTGATCGGCGGATTGCTCGGGGAACCCCCGAGGTGGCCTTCGGGCATGCCGACAGTGGCATCCAGCACACTCAGATCCGGTGAACGGTACTTGTTCAGTTCCAGTATGGACTGTTGTATGCGCGCGTGGAATGCACTTTTTTTCCAGCCTCCTGTGTCGTAATAGGCGGGCGGGGCGAATCCCAGCATGTTTTTCATTGTCAGGGTGACTTCGGCAAGCGTATGTGCCTTGAGAACCGGTACGGACAGGATAAATGATTCCTGTGCAATACGGGGAAGATGGAATTCGGGGAAAACGCTGCAGCGGGCATCGCGCAGCGTTACCGTCTTTTCGTAATTCAGGTCGAGGAGCTCTACATCGTTGTCCGAAGCAAAGTCGCCATAACCGAGTTCGCGGTATATATCACCGGTTTCGGCGTCTTTCGCCCCACACCCTTCCGCGACGATCACTTCACTCAGGGGAGCGTGTTCCCGGATGTAGTCCACAACGGCGGCTACACATGCAACGGGCGTTGTTATGGGGGGAGGGGAGGCGTTTATCAGGTTCGGCTTTACCAGAATACGGGACTGTTTCCGCAAGACAGGGGCGGCCTGAATGGCCTCCAGGGCGCTTGATACTGCACGAGGATAAGAGCCCTCAAAGGTTACTTCGCTTACACAGCCGGTTTTATTCGGCAGGTTTTTACGGAATGGCATCACCATGCACGCTGCCTCTATGATGAATCGGGATAGTTGCGAGCATAAGCACCGCCTGCTATTTCGCAGAACAGATCGTGGAGGTTGACAGCAATAATGCCTGATCCAAAATTTTGGTTAATACGAGTACGTAAGGGCAATTTTGTGTAACTCAACTGTATCGAAGGCATTTTCTTTATCCCGGAATGCTTCGTCTACAAAAACGTAATTGATGCGAACATCACGGTTGAAGCGGTGCCCAAGTCCCAGCGTCAAGCCGCCGTTTTTGGAACCTATACGCACCGTGGTGTCCATGCCTACTTCCTGCGCAATGCCGAAAGACCACCGGTCTATGTCCTGGTCGTATTTTGTTCCGGGTTTTAAAGCGGTTTTTTCACCTTCGATTTCGCCGACGCGGTAATCCAGAGCCACACGAGTTGTTTCCCAGGGCTCCCAGCATATGCCCCCGGCAGCGTATCGGATGTAGTAATCGTCCGCTTCAGAACGTCCCCCGGGAATGTCAGCTTTCAGTTCGTCAATGATATAACTACCTTCTACGCCCAGCGTGAGTTGTGGCAACACGCGCCATTGCACCCCTCCCTGGATGCTGCCCAGTTGAGACATGGCCTCCGCGTCCACTACATCTGCTCCTGTGGCAGGATTCTCGTACTCGATTTCCGCCTTTTCGTACGGATAAATTCCCACACCAGCGCCGATGTTCTCAGTCAGCGCAACGCCGAGCTGTAAGCCGAGGGTCGTGGCGTGGAATTCTGTCTCGCCCAGCGGTACCCGCGTTGTATCACTTCCGCGACTGCCGAACCACTCGCCCATAAAGCGGAAACTTCCGTTCATCTGCTGAACAGGCACGACTGCGTTAAGCCGAAGTGAATTCACGTTGGGTCCCGCCTCAGGATTCCAGTGTCCGGTTGAGGCTGTGACTCGGCCGGATTCAGCGAAAGCCAATGCCGCAGGATTCATGGAGGTGGCATCGGGCACGGCCACATAAGCACCCCCCATGCCCCAGTTGGGGACGGTTGGTGTCAACGCGAGTGCTGTTTCATCGCGCAACAGGCCGGCAAATTCCTGTGCTGAAACCGAAAA
>CAJXKU010000023.1 GCA_913055945.1 uncultured Lentisphaerota bacterium
TTCAAGAGGACGAAAATCACCGACGGAAGTTCGAATTTGCCCACGGACCTGTTTTTTCTAATCTGATTCTTGCCGATGAAATCAATCGTACCCCGCCGAAGACGCAATCGGCCCTCTTAGAAGCCATGCAGGAGAAACAGGTCACTGTTGCGGGAACTACGCGCACACTCAGCGAGCCGTTCATCGTTTACGCAACGCAGAATCCTATCGAGCACGAAGGGACATATCCCTTGCCTGAAGCTCAATTGGACCGTTTTTTCTTTAACCTGGTTATCGATTATCCCGACATATCCCAGGAACGGGAAATCGTTCTGAAAACCAGCGGACATGAACCGCTTGAGGCCGCTTCCGTTCTTGAGCGCGATGACGTCCTCGAACTACAGAAAGCCGTGCTGGATGTACCTCTCCCCGAGAATGTGTTGACGCACATCCTTACCCTGGTACACAGTACGCGTCCATCGACGGCATACGCCGATGATTATATCAAACGATATATCGAATGGGGAGCGGGGCCCCGTGCGTCTCAGAATCTTGCCCGGGCCGCAAAAGCCCTTGCTTTGCTGCGGGGAAATGCGGCAGCGTCCAGTGAAGAGGTGCAGGATGTGGCAAAACCGGTGTTACGGCACCGGATAATACCTAATTACAATGCAACCGGGGAAGGGCTTTCAGTAGAACAGATTATTGATCATTTATTGGAAAATGTGTAATGCCGGGCGCTCAATTCAAGTACCTCAGGCCGGAAGATATCCGTCGATTGTCGACGTTTGAATTTGCACCGAAAGCGGTTGTCGAGGGCTATTTTGCCGGTCGGCACAGATCACACACCTCGGGTTCATCCATTGAGTTCCGGGATTACCGTGAATATGTACCCGGCGACAATCCCGCTCTGATCGATTGGCGAGTGTATGGCCGAACCGATCGCCGCTATATTCGCACTTATGAGCAGGAAACCAACACCGAGTGCCATATCTTTCTGGACAGCAGTGCCTCTATGGGCTTTGGGAAAAAAATCACGAAACTGGATTACGCTTCTTTTTTCGCTGCAGCGCTCTGTTACCTGGTTGTGCGAAATACAGATCGAGTCTCTTTAGAAATCTTCGATGATAAAATCAGGCATTTTTCCCAACCCGGGAGTACCCGCAAACACCTGCATAATTTACTCAATGTGTTAGAACGAAATGAGCCCGGCGGGACCACCTCGCTGGCGGAGGCACTCCGACGGTCGTTTCCCTTGCTGCGCAGCAAGGGCACCCTCATCGTGTTATCGGACTTTTTCGACGATGCGAATGAAATTTTTGAAGCTCTTTCCCTGTACCTGCATCGCGGCTTCAAGGTCCATCTGTTTCACGTCCTTACGAAAGAGGAACGTGAACTTGAAGGTCAAGGGTTACGAACATTTGTTGACATGGAGCACGATGACAGAGTTGTCGTGCATAGTGACAGTCTTGCCTCTGACTATCAACGTGAAATGGCCCAGCACATCGCCGCGCTGCGCGCCACTGCCGCTCGAAAACAGATTGACTACTGTATCGCCGATACTGACACTTCCTTCTACGAGTTATTTGACAGATTTTCGAAATGAACGTCGTTTGGACCAACTTAATTTTGTGGCCGTTGATAGCTCTTATCGCTGTGCCGGTTCTTGTGCATCTTTTTGCAAGAAGCCGTCCGCCGAAGTATTGGTTCAGTTCCGTCACTTTCCTGAGGCGTGTCGTACGGAAAACCAACCGCATTCGTCGGCCTCGCGATTGGGTGCTGCTCATGCTGAGAACCTTTATGTTTGCCACACTTATAAGCCTGTTTCTGCTTCCGTTGCTGTTGCTTTCCTCCGACTATACGCCTTTTAAGCCGCGTCGCGTGGTTGTAATTGTGGATGCTTCCGCATCGATGAATTGGGTGGAAGGGGCGCAAACCCGCTTTGCCGCAGCCTGTAGTGAAGCCACAAAAATCCTTAAAAAACTCTCGGCAAGGGGGAAGGCCAATGTGGTTTGGATCGACGATTCGCCCGAAGCGGAATTCCCGCAACTCGGCTCAAACGTTTCGTATCTGATAGATGCACTCCGGCGAAAAGAAGCAACCACCGAAAAAGGAGACGCCGCCCAAGCTCTTAAACTTGCCTCCAGGTTGCTGAACAATGTCGAGGGAAAGAAGGAAATATGTATTGTTTCCGATTTTCAAAAGACCCAATGGTCCAATGTCTCAATGGAGGTGCCCGACGATATTTCCCTCGCTCTTGTAAAGACAGCCGAAAAGCACGCCCCTAACAGCGCCGTAGGCGATCTCACCTGCAAACCGGCAGCGCCGCTGAAGGACACGGAGATTCGTATTTCTGCACGGCTTTTCAATTTTTCTCACAAACCCATGAAGCGCACAGTTTCTTTGAAGACAAAAGGGGTAAGGCGGTCCCGGGAAGTCATGCTTCCTGCGGGCAAAGACAAAACAGTTATCTTCCGGGAAAAGATCGGCCGTTCGGGTCATATTCCTGTTGAAATCAGCCTGGACAAGGACAACTTTCCGCTGGATGACAGCCGCGGGTGTATACTGAAAGTGAAAGATAAACTGTCTGTTGCGATCAGCAACAAGAACGTGTGGGGCAATGCAGAGAAATGGCACCGCGCTCTGGAGGCGCTTGAATGGGCTGAGCCCTTCAGGGTGGATACCGCTGCCATTGCGGATATTACTGCGGATATGGTGATGATCGACGGATGGGACGGTTCATCAACCACTGCCCTTTCAGGTTTGATCTCTTCGGGTACGAGTGTGGTGGTGGCTCCTTCAAAAGATGCTCCGGTGCGCTCAATACAAAAACTTTTTGACCTCTCCCGGGACAGCGAGCTGCAAACAAACGTCGTTTCCGAGGGGCGTAAGTTCGGGGTGCGTATTGCGGCCGCCGAACATGAGGTTTTTAACCTTTTCTCCGATGGACAGTACGGGGACCCTGCCTCTGGATATTTCAGTTCCCGCGTGCCGCTTACTTTACCTGATGCCGGAAAAATCAAGACGCTATTCTCGTACGAAGACGACGTGACAGCTCTTGCATCATACAGAGGCGAAAGCGGTACCGTATGTTTCTGGAATCTTCCTTTGAAGGAAAATTATTCCGATTGGGCCAAACGCCCCGTATTTGTACCTTTCCTGGGGGAATTTATTCTGGCAATGCGGCCGAAACCCACGGCGAGAACACAATCACATATCGAGCCCGGCGACAAAGTAGTCCGACAATTATCGTCAGGCACGTCTAAAGCCGATGCCGAGCTTAAGCGCGAAAGCGGGCAGCAGATAGCTTTTACGGTCGAACCACAACAGAATTCTTTGAAGGCGCTCTCTACGGCGTTACCACAACCCGGCCTGTACCGGTGGTACGAGAAGGGGCAGGTTGTGCAACCGCATTATGCAAATCTGAACGTTTTAGAATCCGATCTTCAGACAATGCCCCCAGAAAATTTTGACAACACGTCTGCTTTATATGCCGACACGGCAGATAATGTCAACAAGTTAAGCTCCGGAATAAAACTGTGGCCGTGGCTGTTAGGTTTGACGCTGCTGACAGCCTTAATAGAAAGCATGTACGTCAATATTGTGAAACAAAGATGAATCCCCTTTTATCATCTGATATCCTGACTTTGGTTACCGCCCTCGTCCTGGTAACGGGCATTGCTCTTTCCTGGCGGAGCGCAGCCGAGTGCGGTCGCGCAGCGCGGGTGAGCATTACCCTCCTGAGAACCGTGGCGCTGATCGGGTTGCTTATCATTGCCTGGAATCCGGGAGAATGGAAGAAGGAGGCCGAAAGCCAGAAATCTGTATGGGCTGTGCTGCTGGATCGAAGTCAAAGCATGGCAACTGACGATGTTTCAGGCCAGTCCCGCTGGGAAGCGGCGACAGAAAGTTTGACTTCTCTTGATGAAACGGTCAGTAATAAGTTCCGGCTTTTTACATTCGCGGATTCGCTGGACGGGGAGATAACAGAATTAACCGAAAAACACAAACCTGACGGCCAGCATACGCGTATACGAAAAAGCTGCATCGAAGTACTCAACCTCTTTCAGACAGGAAACGCAGAACTCAAAGGTATTGTTCTGCTCAGCGATGGACGTACGCTTTCGCCGGAAAGTGCTTCAGAATTCTGTCGGCAAGCCAGGGCCAGGGACGTTCCTGTATACAGTTGTGTACTCGGCGGAGAGGTGGCCCGTCCGGATGTTTCACTGAACCTCAGGAGACGACACAGGACGGCATTCCGGAACCAGTCTGTCAATATTACGCCGACAGTCCAGAGTACAAGGGTGCCGCCTCAACGCCTGCAGGTCACAGTCGAAAAAGAAAGCGGACGGGTGCTTGATAAGCAGCGGGTTGATCTGAACACAGATGAACAAAAGGACGTCAAGCTGACCTTCTCGCTATCTGAACAGGGGTATCACGCGTTGTCGCTCAGCGTCGAAACAGTGGAAAAAGAACAGAACGTTACAAATAACTCGGTCACACTGGGCGTTAACGTGCTGTCAGAACCTGTGGAGGTTCTTGTAGCCGAAGGATTGCCGTATTGGGATACGAAATTCCTCGCAGAACTTATAAGGAGTCAACCCAGCATGAATGTCACTGCTGTCTTCCGAGTGGCGACGAACCGTTTTTTCCGAATCGGCCCGGCAGCTTCTTCAGAAGGCAGGACGGTGCAGAACTTCTTTCCTCAAGATATGGATGAGTTGAAAGAGTACGACCTCCTTATTTTCGGCAAAGGGATCAAATACATACTCAACACCGAGCGGATAGGAATGCTTTGGAAGTTCGTGAAAAATCACGGCGGATCTGTGATTTTCTCTCGCGGGAAACCATACGCCGGCTCTTTTGCAGAACTCGAACCACTCGAACCGGTTGTTTGGGGAAACAGGCTGGATAAGAGCGTACGTTTCCAGCCCACGGAAAGCGGCAAAAACGTAAATCTTTTCCACTCGCGGCTTGCTTCCCCAAATGCTGAAATATGGGGGACACTCCCGAGGATGACGGCACAGTATCGTCTTCGAAAGTTGCGCTCGTTTTCGCGTGTTCTTGTCGAAGGCGTCAGTAAAAAGAAGCATGATTCGCCTGTGCCGATTGTCGTATCAAGGCGCTTTGGCTCGGGGCTTGTCGTTACAGTAAACGCCGACGAAATGTGGAAATGGGATTTCTTCCCGAAAGGCGACGATTCGTCCCATATTTACGGTGAATTCTGGGCGCAGCTGGCCGAATGGGCTACCACCTATTCGGCATTTCTCCCCGGGCAGGAAGTATCCCTTCATGCTCAGCCGACCCAGTTACAGGTAAATCGCCCGTGTCATGTGACGGCTCGTTTTCGTTCCGCGGAAAAGAGCGCTGCGCTTAACCCGCAGCTTCGGCTGTTCAAAGAGAATCGTCTTGTCTCAAAAACCGCATTAACTCAACTTCAGGATAAACCTCAGCATTGGGAAGCTGTGCTGCATCCGGAAAAACCGGGTGATTATTTTATACAGATTCACGATTCATCAACAGACGGACCGCTCGGAGATGCGCGGGTGACAATCCGCGTAAATCCACCCCCCTCGGAAAAAGATAAACTCAGCGCCGATCCTGCCTTTATGCGGAAACTGGCGGAGAACACAGGGGGGCGAGTGGCTGAACTCGAAGAGATACCGCAGATGCTGACCTCACAGCAGAAAACACAACAACAGGCTGAGACACAGGAAGTATGGACACCTGCCTGGGCCAATGCGTGGATGCTCTCGCTGATTGCTCTTTGTTTTGCGGGCGAATGGATCATTAGACGACGCCATGGACTTTTATGAGCACGAACCTTGACAATTTCAAAAAAGATCTGCGGCGGTTACGCCGAACCATGCGAGCTGCGCAGCTTTTTGAGACCGGGGTGTCTCTGCTTGTATATGCCACAGGCGCGTTTCTGCTTTACCTCCTGAGCGACTGGGTCTTTGCCTTTGAGCCTTTGACGCGTCTTACCCTTGGTACAGCTCTGGTAATCGCACTTGTGTTTGTGGCCATGCTTCGAGTCGTACAACTTTGTCGGTACAATCTGCGCGATGTGGCCCAGAAGGCTGACACTTTGCTGAACTCAAAACGGCGTTCAGTGCTCAGCGCGCACGAACTTACCGCTGCCCAGCATGAATCGGGTACGATGGCTAACTATCTGGTTGAACGCAGCATTCGCTCTGCTTGCGAAGAGCTGCAACGTCTACGGATGAAGAACTGCTGGCCCTGGCACAGAATACGAAGAAAATTGCTGTATCTGGCGGCTTGTATCCTCGCGTTAGGGGCTTTTGGGGCTTTATATCCCCAAACATTTCTGACGATTTCAAGCCGCGTTGCTGCACCTTTTTCGGACCACCCTCCGGTTTCAGATTATTCATTCAGTGTTAAGCCGCAGAATCCTTCGGTCTTATACGGAAAGAATGTGGAGCTGGCCGTATACATCAGCGGGAACCCCGTCAAAGAGCAGGTTTGGTGCTTGACCCGTAGCGGCGGCAAAACATATCGGAATGCATGTTTTAAACGGTCGGATAATCAGTATGTCGTGAAACTTGAAAACGTCATTGAAGAGTTAGACTTTTGTTTTGCGACCGGTAAAGCGCGAAGCAAGTGGCATTCGCTGAACCTGAAACTTCGGCCGCAAGTGCAATCTGCCGCATTCACCGTGGTTCCTCCCGACTACAGCAAACTGCCTGAACGGAAGTTTCGCGCCGGCGAGGACGAGATATCTGCGCTGAAAAGATCGCGTGTAAAGTTGGAGATTGAAAGCAATCGTCCCTTGAGCGGAGGAATACTGAAGCTAAAACCCGGCAAGTCCAACCGGTCCGAACGTATCGTAGAAGGTACGGTGACAGACCGGGCCAATATCTCGTTTGAATGGACACTCAAGAGAAGCGGCATTGGCGAGGTCATCATTCGAGACGTGCGGAGCACTTCGATTAAGGAACCTTTTTCTTTTGAACAGAAAGTCACTGCCGACCGTCCCCCGAAGGCTGTCCTGACAGAACCTGATCAGTTCGCTTTAGCGACCCCCACAAGTCGTCTTCCGTTGGAAGGGTACGCTTCCGATGACTTTGGGTTAAAGAAGGTGGAACTGGTTCGCGGGCTTGTGGGGTACCGGGATCGTATACACCCCCTCAACCCGCCGGCAGGAAGTAAACACTTCGAATTCGAACGGGAACTGAATCTGAAAAAACTGGGCGTTGAGCCTGGGCAGCAGCTTGAATTCTATGTGGACGCGGCCGACACCAACCCTGCACTGATGGGCGTGACGGCTTCGGATGTTATCAAAGTCCAGGTCATTTCGAAGGAGAAATACGCCCAGATACTGCGCAGGAAAAGCACAGTTCGCGAATTCCGCAAAAGGTATACATCCATACGCAAACAGCTTAACAGTTTGACGGAGACGCTCCAGGAACTCAGATCAGCGGCGCAGGAGAACGCAGACATAGAAAAGGCGTTGACACAAGCTCGAAAAAACGCGAACCGTTTGGCCGATAACCTTGATAAGCTTGCCTCGGATTTCCCGATCTATGAATTTGAAAAAGGCCTGGCCGATCTATTAGACGAACGTGCGCAGCGCTTCGAAAAAATTGCCGAAAAGCTGAATGAACTTAAATCGGGCGACAAGAATGTCGCAACGGTTGCCGGGAACATGCTCGATGAGTTGCGGGCTTCCCGCAAACCGTTAAACCGCAACGCGGAACAAGCCGAAGGAATTGCCACTGCGGCGGAACTGATCAAACTCGCTGTCCGGATATCTTCTCTTGCCGACAAACAGGCCAAACTGGCTCGCCGATTGGAGCGTTACCGGGACGTCTCAGCCGCAACAGATGGTCGTCTTTCTGCGCTGGGCGAAAAACAAGAACACTATCGAACGGAATGGAAATCTATGATCAAGGAGATCAAGCGCACGGCTGAAGAGCTCCCGAAAGCGTATCGTGCATTGGGTGAACATGCGCGAAAATTTGCGAAAACGTTACAATCATCCGAAGCGCTCGATGCAATGCGAGAAGCTTCCGTCGCCGCCGACAACCAGGACGGTGAGAAAACATACACGAAAGCTAAGCTCGCGAGTGAACGGCTGCAACAGCTTATGAAACAGTCTTCAGAAAAAGGCAATTGTTTCGCCGGGCTGTGCCGCGGAAAAACAAAGCCCAACGTATTTGCTAAGCATACGAAAACACTCAAACAGATGCTTCGGCAAATTGCGACACGCGCAGGGCGTTTGGGCACAGGGAGTGGCCCCGATGGTGTCGGATTCGGCAGGGGCGGCGTCGGGATGCAGGGAGGCGGCTCCGATGGGTATTGGATGCAGGGATATTCAGCGCTGAATACACCCATGTATGGTCCTGACCGATCAAGGTGGTCATCAGGGCCTGTCCAGGCGCAACAGACAGAAAAAGAATCCGGGGCCAATAAAACCGGCGGCGGTGGAACATCCACGCAGCTCAATGCCAACCAAAGAGAAAACCTCCCCGGCGGCGAAGGTCAGGAACGCTCTGAGAGCTTGCAGTCAATGCAGGTTCCGCCGGATTACAGGGAAGCGGTTAAACGGTACTTCAGCAACAGGGGGGAAGAACAATGAGGTATTTTCGTGTGGCAGCAAGCGTGTGCTTGTGTATCTGGGGGATTACAACGGTGGGAGTGTGCGCAAAAAAGGACGCGGTTCAGTGTGCCAATCTTATCTATGGCGGCACGCATACATCAAGGTGTTTCAGCGATGAATTCCTGCGTGAAGCGAATCTTGAGACAAGTGTACGCACGGAACGACGATTCAAGAGCGTAAAACTTGCCTCTGAAACGCTGTTCAATTTTCCCTTCGTGATGATGACCGGAGAGGATAATTTTCGTCTTACACCGAGGGAGCGCAAAAATCTCAAACGGTATCTTCTGAACGACGGATTCCTGCTCGCTTCCGCAGGATGCTCCAGTGAAGACTTCGACCGTTCGTTCCGCCGTGAAATGAAAAGCATATTCGGCTCGGGGGCGCTTAAGCAAATCCCTATGGATCATTCTCTTTTCCATACGGTAAAGGACATAAAAAACCTCCGCCTTGATGACCGTAAAAACACCGGCGAACCTGTTCGCCTTCAGGGCATAGAAAAGAATGGAAAATTGATCGCGGTCTATTCGCCGCACGGACTGAATGATACCGCTCATACCGAAGGATGCTGTTGCTGCGGCGGTAACGAAATTGACAACTCGCTGGAAGTGAATGTGAACATACTGGTTTATGCACTTCTGCATTGATGGAGCAATATGAAAACGTATTGGACAAATAAACGTTATGTGTGCCTTGCGTTACTCTTTGCCGGCGTACTGCTTTTCCCTGAACCGGGATGGTCGAGCAAAGGTGTAGTGCCGCTGGATACGGAATCACCCGAGACAACGCCGGAAGAAACTGTATGGGGTTCGGACGTTGACTCAGCGTTAGGCATCGCGGCAATAGAATTCAAAAAAGTGCTTGTTTTCTTCAGTTCCCCGGATTGCCCATGGTGTAAACGGCTGAAAGAGGAACTGCGTCGTAAACCTATAGCTGAGCTGGTGCAGGATTTTAAGTTGGTCAAAGTCACCCCGGATTCCCACAAAGAAACCTTCAGGCGTTACGGCGTACGAGGTGTGCCATCCCTGCTTCTGCTCAACGCCGATGGTAAAGTCATCGCCCGTCAGGACGGCTATGCGGCCGGTAAAGAATTGAAACAGTTCCTGACACGAAGGTCGCAGCGTGAAAAAGCCTCCGGGAAAGACCCAACACTCCAGGAGTGCGTTTCCATCCTGCAGTCTGACGAGCCATTGTCCGTCGAGCAGTGTAGAAAAATTTGTGCCGCTTTGGATAAACGCTCTCGCCGCAAAAAGCTGCGGGAACTGATCTTTCAGCGGGACCGTTTTCCCGCAAAGCAGCTTATTAAGCTGTTGACAGACAGTAAGCTTGCCGTGCGTTTGGGTGCGCTTGAACTCCTCGAAGAAGCGGCGGGAACTGATATGGGGTTCGATCCCTGGCAGCCGCCCTCAGAGCATGAACGTCGGCCGGCGCTGAAGCGCTGGCAGGACTGGAGCTCGAACAAGAATGATGACGTAGAATCCGTTTATTCCTCCCTCACGGCAGATCAGGTGAAGGATTATATCTACGATCTTGTCTCCGACAAGCGTGAACTGGCTGTTCGGGCCATGCGCATGCTCCAGCACGGCGGAAGCCGGACGGCCGAGACGATATCTGAATTTCTGGAAGGTCATCCGGATTTAACCTCCGAAGCAAAACGTAGAGTTAAGGAAGTCCAATACACCCTGCACATTCCTGAAGACGCGGGCGTTGAACCCGCTGCCACTGCACATCGGTTGGTTTACGGAGATGTCGACGATAAACGGGCAGCGATGAAGAAACTGAAACAATGCGGTTCGCAAGTGTCCCGGATTTACCGTGACATGCTGGACGAAAAAGAAGCTATTCTGCGGGAAACGGCAATTGACTGTCTCGTTGAATCCGCAGGGCGAAAGGCTGTTCCCATCCTTGAAAAACACCTTCAGCAGGAAGAAGATGACGACGTTATATATGTCCTGCTCAAAAATCTGGGCGACCTCGAGAGCAAGCGTGCCTTGAAAATCCTGCTCGAATACCTCGACAGTAAAAACGAGGATTTAGTGATAGCAGCGTTACAGAGTCTTGCTAAGCTCGAAAGCAGTTTATGTGCTCCCGGTGTCAAGATGTGCCTTTCGGATTCACGTTGGCGGGTTAGAGCCGCCGCACTGAAGACTGTGCGCAAGCTCTCACTGCAACAACTGCGTGATGACGTCGAGGATAGACTCAGTGACACCGATCCCTTTGTACGCAGGGTAGCGCTGCAAACCATTGCTGTGGTCGGAGACGAATCGGTTGTACCGAAACTCAAAAAGATGTTTAAATCTTCGGATGAACTGAAAGCATCTATTATTAAGACGCTTGTGGCGATGGATGTAGCAATACCGGACGCTCTTATCTCCACGTTGAAGAAGTCTTCGACAGACGTCGTTCAAGCCGCTGTCTCGGCGTTATCTGAACGCAGCGATGAATCGCCCGATATCGTTTACAAATTCCGCAATTACCCGAATAAGGACGTACAGGTCATAGTTCTCAAAGAGCTGGCCCGGAGGGGACTGCAACAACGGAAGGTCCAGCATTACCTCGTAACAGTTCTCCGGGAGGGTGAAGCCGAAAAAACCCGGGCCGTTGTAAGCGCAATCCGGATAAATGATGAATTGCGCAATCTTTATGGCTCTCTTGTTGCACGGACGCCGGAAAGCGGGAACAACGAAAGCCGGCAGAAAAGATCCGAAACGGTACAAAACACCTACGATGCATTTGAAACGGCCGAAGGGGATGGAGACAACGGAGAAAAGTCCGATTCCGACGAAACATCAGCGGAGAGTGTATTGAATGCATTTGAAACAACGGGAACGGACGCCGAAGGAGAGAAACAGACCTACGGTTTCGACGAATTGGTAGATGAGCTCAGCGAACTGCGGGACTCCTCAGACGAGACCGTTACCCGCTTCCATTCGGCACGCGTGCTGGCGAATCTGGGAAGCGTGCCGTCGGTGCGTACTTATCGGGATCTGCTGCCGGATCTAACTGCCGTCCAGCGGGCAAAAGCTGCGCGCAGTCTTCGCTACATAAACGGCACCCGAGCAAATCGATTGTTACGGAAACTTCTTCGCGACGACGTACACGAAGTGCGCGAGGCAGCACTACGCGCCGGCTGGCAGCAGGCAAAAAACCCGGATGTTATGAAGATACTATTCAATGAACTGCAGCGGCCTGACGCCAAAATCGAACCACACCAATTCTATGTGCGCACGGGACTTAGAAAGGCCGTAAAGAACGAAAAGAGCCGCGGAATATTTCGTGCCGGCGCCCGGGAACTTTTAGAATCGGATGAAGCCCGATATCGAACCCTCGGCATCATTCTTCTTGATCGGGTCTGGCGTAGTAAAGACACAGCTGTAATCAAGCCTTTTCTGGATTCCTCCAATGTGTTTGTACGCAGAGCCGCTTACAGGACTTTGGCCAACAGCGCTCCGGAAAAGTTCAAAAAGGTCATGGAAAAGGCTGCAAACGACACCTCCGAGCTTGTGCGTATGGTAGTTCCCTGTGCCTTTTCCAGGGAAAGCCGGCAGTGGGTGCATTATTTTTCGAAGGACAAAACGAAGAAAACGTATGGGAGCTACAGGGCTGCTGCTCTCCTATCCTCCGGTCATGATGCTGGATCGTCATCACTGGACGCGACACAGGAAAAGCTCCTCAGGAAACTTACACGGGATCCCTCACTCAAAGTCAGCCTGGAAGCGTATTTCAGTCTCTTGCAGAACAAAAAATCCATCGACCTGGATTCGTTTGTCTCTAAGCTCGAGCAGGTACCCGACCGGGATGCTATAAAAGACCGAATCACGGATTTTATGCTGAACAACTACAAGCGACTTGACTCGGAATTCGCGGTGCTGCTGAATTTTGTCGAGAATAGGTCGTATCAGGCTGAAAAAATCCGACGCATGAAAAATCACTTCGATATATCCGAAGACAAAGCAGATTCGAAAATTACAGAGCTGGAAAGTCCGAACAGAAAACTGAGGACGAGCTATCAAAAGCCTTCAGCGCCCGAGAAAGCCAAAAAAGAAGAAGCTTCACAAGCAACAGAACAACCCATTCACATCGCTTTCTTCTTTAGTCCAGGGTGCGATGAATGTGACGACGTTGAACGCATGTTCAAAGACGTTGCTTCGGATACACCCGATTTCAGAATTGAAAAACTCAACATACGCAAAGCGGATACCATGCAATACAATGAAGCTCTCTGTAAGAGATTCGGGGTGAAGGAGAAATTGCATCTCGTCACACCCGCTGTATTCGGCGCTGCCGGGGCGCTGGTGAAAGACCAGATCAGCCGGAATGCCCTTGTTCAGTTGGTACGCCGCTCTGCGAAAAATGATAACAGGAATTGGTACGCGTTTAAAAGCTCCTCCATAGAAAAGGCAGAAACATCAATTGAAGAACGATATTCCGGATTTAATGCCGCTGTGGTTGGTGTTGCAGGTCTCCTGGATAGTCTGAATCCGTGTGCGTTTGCCACTATCATCTTTTTCCTCTCTTACCTTCAGCTCAGGCGTCGAAGTTTCCATGAAGTCGCTATTACCGGACTGGCATTTATCGCGGGGGTGTTTTTATCTTACTACATCCTAGGGCTCGGGTTTGTGCAAATCATCTCCCAGCTTCAGGTGCTGCATACCGTAAGCTTTTGGGTGAACACCGCGATCGCGGCGGCAGCAGTGATTATCGCCGCCTTGAGCGTCAGGGACGGCGTCTTGTGTATGCAGGGGCGCATGCAGAGCATGACGCTGCAACTGCCCGATAAACTGAAAGACCGGATTAGAGGGCTGATACGGCACCGCATCAATTACCGTCATTTTGCATGGGGCGCCTTCGTGATCGGGGCTGGTATTTCGTTCCTTGAGCTTGCCTGTACCGGACAGGTCTACGCACCTACCATCCTGTTTATGCTCAAATCCGGCAAAGAGACATTCAGCGCGTTAATGATGCTGCTTCTCTATAACGTGGCTTTTGTCGCACCCTTGTTCGTCATCTTCGGATTCGCCTGCTTTGGTCTCCGGAGTGAACGTTTATCCGAAGTTCTTCAAAAACACGCCGCGCCCGTGAAATTCCTGACGGCCGCTCTGTTTATCTTCCTCGCCGTCTTTCTATTGGCGGTATAGGCCAGGTCATCTATTACCAGATCGTGAAACTTTCGATCATTTTTATCAAAGGCGTAAAAAAGGTGACAACGGCCAGAGCTACCACCCCGGCCATGAGCAGCAGGAGGACCGTACTTGTGATCTGAGCGGCCATCTGCTCGTTCTTGAACGCCGCAGCGTCCAGGTAGCGTCCCCACGCTTCGAGAGATGACGTCAAGCCGGTATAGTCCTGCTGCGCGCCGAAGCTCTCCATCCGCCAGGCGAGTTCGCCGCTGGGGTCGAAATATCGGGTCAAGACGTCCGGCAGCGTCATGCCGTCTGCCAAGGCCTTGTCTGCCTTTGAGCACAGGATCATATACGCGCTTTCTCCGGTGGCTTCGGCCGCATTGCGCACAGCCTCAGTTTCTCCGCATCCTGCCTCCAGCATGCGGCCCAGCACGAGGGAGAATCGGTATCGGCATCGCTTACGGCGCCACGGCGCCAATCGGAGACGTACACGGCTGATGAGTTTTGAGGTAGAGGGGAGCATCAGGGAACTGTCCGCCCAGAGAAAAAAGGCGCAGGCAAGACCCCATACCGCGGCCGTGGCGCCGATCATAAGGCCAAACGGCATGGGGGCTACAGTGGCGCCAATCCCCAGGTCTTCGAAAATCGCTGCAAATTTCGGAAGGATAAACACCTGCAACCCACTGACAATGCCGAGGATGGTCAAGAGGTGAACGCCGTAAAACACAAAAAGAATCCCGTAGTTCATTGTGGCACGCGAGCGGCTGACGCCGGGCGTGACGGTCTGACGCGCCAGCTCAAGACCCGCAGCCAGGTTGTCGGTTTTGAACGCTGATTCCAGCATTCCGCGTACCTGCGGTTGCAGAAACGCCGGGGTGGCTCGGAGGGCAGTTACCACATCCTGCCCTCGTGTGACGTGTTGTGCAAATTCTTCAAATGCACTCCCCAATTTGTGTTCCCCGCTCTCCTGTATGGCACGGACCGTTTCTTCCGGCGTCTGTCCTGACTCAATGCCCAACTGCAGGGCATCCAGGAATGCTCGCGCCCGATTGCGTTTACGCAAGGGCGATATCATGAGAAATAAGATCCCGACAAAAATCGCTAGCGTCAGCGATCCACCTATGATGATTTCAAGGATGTTCAAAACAATCTGCGTAATTCCGTCCCCTGACGATCCGCCGTGTATACCGGCAACCACAAAAAAAACGTTACTTTGTACCAAGCTCATTATCTGCAAATCCTTACATTCTTCCGGGGTTCTGTTGTTCAGCCCCCTAAACTTTGTGTTAGCGAGACAAAAGATCCCACAATCTTAATAACTACCTTTCCGAAAACAGAATACTGCCACAAGGCGAGTCCGCCCAGTAATATTATTGCGGACGAAAGAACCCCGTAAAGCATTGTGTCGGCTGTGCTGCGGGCCCGATCAGCGTAATAGGAGGCGATGGCGTGGAAGCCTTGTTTCAGGTTATCGCCGGTACATCTGAGCATCCAGAAACTGAACGGGGGAAAGAGCTTCCCCTCTTCTATTGCTTCGACGGGGGTCTTTCCTTCGGCCAATGCCTCTTCCGTGCACTTGATTCCGCGGGCAGTCTCGCGGCACTCGAAGCGCGTCAGCAACTGAAGGATATCCTTCAATGTCATTCCCGCACCCAGGCCGACTTCGAACATACCCGCCAGGTTGGCGACATTACGGTACGAAAACGGCGGCACCCGGCGCGCCAGTTTGTTCCGAAGAGGAGGAAGCCAACGCACACACACAAACCCCGCCAGCAATACAATGACTACGGCTGGCGGGCCTGCAATGCCGGGCAGGAGTGAAGAAAGCTCAGGATTAACCTCCGATGGGAACATACTGCCGGTAGCCCGAAAGAACGAGTCTACGATTTGCGGCAGCAGAAAGAGGGAGATGAACAGCGAGAACGCCACCATACAAACCAGGACAATCATGGGATAAACGGTGAGTCCGACCAGCCGCGAGCGTATGGAAGCTTTTTCGAGGTAATAGTCGGCCAATTGCCTGAGAACCGCTGCCAACGCATCGCTGCCGCATCCCACGCTGAGCATGCTCTTGTAGAAAGAGGGCAGGCGTCGACGGCGGACCGCGTCCTGCAGAGGCGTGCCCTGCTTCAGCTCCTCCTCCAGTCGCCTGAATTCACGACGGCTTCTACCGGCGGGCATAGTGGCAGCTGCCTTGTGCAGACCCTGTTCCAAGGGGATTCCTGCATCGAGCATGTCGGCAAGTTGGCTGTTTACGACTGCCAGGTGGTAATGGTTCATGCAACTACCTCATGACATCCCATTGATTAGCGCTTATGGCATCCTGTGACTGCGCACGTCGTGGTACCTGCTTATACCGCGTGCCTGCTCTACTGCGTCATGGCGGCGGTCTTTTCCTGGTCGTCAGGGTGGTGAGACGCCGACGATTCAACTGCCAAGTCCGGATGCCGCTCCCTGAACGTGCGATTGTGTTTTTTCTCCATGAATTCAATCTCCCGATGCATCGTGTAGACCCGGGTTGTTGCCGCCTGTATAATCAGCAATAAGGCACTGCTGAGGGCCAAAACAATGACCAGTGCACTGCCTTGCTGTCGCTCGGTTCGGGGTTTCATCATTCACCTCCTTGTTGCGGTACTGCGATAAAGTCGAAGAGGGGATCGATCTTTGATTTGTCCTGTTTGGTCTGAAGTTCCAGGGCCATCTTCCAGCCGCGGGGATTGTCCGCAGGAAAAGGTGTGAATCGGCAATTCTGTACTTTTTTCACAACAACAGTGGCTGTCCTGCCGTTTTCGCTGTCGTGTCTGATGCGGTGCAGGTCATGCTCCTGCAGGCGGTAGTGGATGATGTCGCCGTTGTCCTTCACGAGGCGAAGAGCGGTGCGGTCTTGGCCCGCCTCTACACGCTTGGCTTTCTGAATGTCCTCCCGCCAACGGTCGCCCTGGCGGAAAGTGTTCAGGACACGCTCGCTTGAGCTCCGGACCGTCGCTGCAGCATCCATCCCGCCGAAGAATATCCGTATAGCCAGACCGGATACGAGGGCTACCAGACTCATATAGACCAGAACTTCGACAAGGGTCATGTGCCTACGTCGCAGGTTGCCGGTATAGGTTTTCACTTCAAGCCTCCTGTTGCTTTCTTCTTCCTGTTCCCTGTCCATTTACGGCCCCGGCTATTTTCGGGCGCAGTGTGCGGGTATTACCGCCGATTTTTCTTCACGGTAAAGACCTTTTCAACAGGTTTAACTGCTTTGATATGTTCCGGATGCCAGGCCAACTTGTAGCGCAGTTGCTCGTCTTCTGCCGTAACCCGCAGGGACACATCTGAATCTGCAAGTTGGTTCAGTGCACGGCTGTCCATGTCCAGCTGATACGTTCCCGGCTCGTATTTGCGCCAGGCACCGGCGGCCAACACCTCACGATACCCGTCCAGCACCTGTTCGGCTACACCTCTTTTGTAGAACGATTGTACGCGGCTTTTCTCCGCGGTGAGCGCCCCTATTAAAGGAATCATGGCGATGGCCAGGACCGCCATCGCCGCGATAACCTCGGCCAGTGCGAATGTGCGTTTTTGTCGCATACTGGAATGGAATCCGTTATTCACCATATTGTTATTCCCTGCATCAATGTGATTATACAAAAAAAGAAACTGATAACCAAGTCTGCCACGATCGCGGCCGCCAGTAAGAATAACACCGTGCTGGATATCTGGGCTGCCACCTGTTCGTCCCGGAAAGCGGCAGCGTCGAGATACCGCCCCCAGGCTTCAAGCGAGGAGCGCAGACCTGTATAATCGTTTTGCGCCGCAAAACTGTTCAAGCGCCAACCGAGTTCGCCGCTGGGATCAAAGAAGTCGGTAACCACTGTGGACAACGGCGAGCCGCCTGCTAAAGCTTCCTGGCCTTTTGCAGCCTGTTTGATGTAAGCATCTTCGCCGGTCGCCTCGGCGGCCTGGCGTAACGCGCGGGATTCAGGTACGCCGGCTTCCAGCATCTGTCCGAGGACGAGGGAGAATCGTTGTCGACATCGCTTACGCCGCCAGGGGGCCAGCCATAGTCTGGCCCGGCTGATCAGGCTCGAGGTGGAGGGAATCATTAACGAACTGTCCGCCCACACAAAGAAAATGAACGCGAAGGTCCATGTGGCAAACATGACCCATGCCAGAATCTCGATGCCGGGAGCAAAATTTACGGCATTTGCCGGAACTAACTGCCGCATCAGTGTTTCAAATTTCGGCATGATAGCCACCGGCACAGTTAAAAGAGGGATTGCGTAGAACACGAACAGAATGATGTGATGCCACACTGCCCGCGTACGACTTACGCCGGGCGTGACACTCTGCCGAGCTATATCGGCAGCTGAGGCCAGATCACCGGTCGCCGCGCTGGTGTACAGTATGCCCCGCGCCTGCGGTGGAAGAAATTCGGGCACGAGATTGAGGCTGGTCAGAAAGTCGTTGCCCGCGCAGATCTTTTGCGCCATTTCATCAAACGCGCGTCCCAGGTTATGCTTCCCGCACGCATGGATGCCGGCGATAATCTTCTCCGGGGGACGCCCCGCGCGCAATCCCAGTGTGAAAGCATCAAGGAAAGCACGGGCCCGATTCCGATGTCGCAGCGGCAAGGTTACGAACCAGAGCAGTCCCGCAAAAACGGCGGCACTCACCCCCAGCCCTATGATAGAAAGGGCGATCTGGGCCAGTATGTCCGCACCAGAGGTTGCGGCGTTATAGTTGCCGCCCACGGTGGCCAGAAGTGGTATAAATGTTGTTCCACCCATGTGAGTCATTGCTGCTTTCCCGTTCGGTCAAGGCGCAACATTAAGCACCCAATTGTTTCAACAAGTGGATAAGGGGCCCCATCGCACTCTGTAATTGCCACATAATCAATCCGCCCAGGACCATCAATGAACCCGGAAGAACCGCGTAAAGCATCACGTCTGCCGTGCTGCGAGCGCGGTTCCCATAGTACGAAGCCACGGACTTGAAGCCCTCTTTCAGGTTTTCGCCGGAACATTCCAGTATCCATAGGCATAGCGGCGGAAATAAGCCTGATGGTTTTGCTGCTTCCAATGCTGTGTTGCCTTCCGCCAGTGCGTCGTGCATCCGCTGAAGTTTGTGCGAAGTGGGCGCACATTCCGCCGGTGCGAGCAGATTCAGCGTATCTCTGAGATTCATCCCGGCATCAAGACAAACGTGGAACATCCCGGCCAGGTTCGCGACGTTCCGATATGAAAACGGAGGGATGTGCCAGGAAAGCCGGTTACGAAGAGAAGGAATCACCTGTATGCAAATGAGCGCCACGAGCAGCAGGGAGATGACGACAGGCGGAGCTACAGTCGGGAAGACGGGTATAGAACTGCTTTCTGCGATGTCAAGGATCAGCTCTTTCATCTTCGGGAAAAGGAACCACGAGTTAAACCACATAAAACCTAACAGGCATACCAGGACAATGGCCGGGTACACCATCAGGCCAGCCAGGCGTGTACGTATAATTGCCTTTTCGTGGTAGTAGTCGGCGAGATTCCGCAGAACCGTTGCAAGCATATCGCTCGATGCGCCTACGCCGAGCATCGTCTTGTAGAATTGCGGCAGGCGGCGTCGTTCGACCGCGTCGGACAAGGGTGTGCCGCGTTTCAGATCTTCTTCAAGCTGCTCGAATTCACGGCGCCCGGATCCACTGCGGAGACTTGCAGCCGCTTTACGCAACCCTCCTTCCAACGGAACCCCGGCATCCAGCATCTCCGCAAGCTGCCGGTTGACCACCGCAAGATCATAGTGATTCATGAAACGAACCTCCTGCTATTCTGAGTCGATTTGCGTATCGCCGAACAGCCGCGCCGTCTCTTCAGGCGTTGTAATGCCCTGCTTGATCAGCGTTGCGGATGCGAGTTGCATGGTGGTGTCGGGCTTGACGGCACGCGGGCCGTCCTGCTTAACGTGATCCCGTACTTGCTCGTTGATGCGTACGTGTTCCGCCAAAGGTACCCGACCCGAAAAGCCCGAATCCAGACAATCCGCACACCCTTGGCCTGCGCACTGCGGACACAGGCGCCGGATCAAGCGCTGATTCAGAATAAGCTGTACTGATGCGGCGGCGGCGTAGTTGTCTTCGGTCATATCGAACAGACGCTCGAGCACACCCTGACAAGATCCGGCATGCAGCGTGGCGATCACCAGGTGACCGGTAAACGCGCTGCGCACGGCAATGGCCGCTGTCTCTTCGTCCCGGATTTCACCGATAACGATGACTTCCGGGTCCTGGCGCAGGATATATCGCAACGCAGTGGCGAAATCCAATCCGACCGCCGGATTGACTTCCGTTTGCGTTACGCCGGGAACCTGCGTCTCAACAGGATCTTCGAGCGTGATAATGTGGCGATCGCCGCGGCCTGTCAATTCTGCAAGCGCTGCGTAGATGGTTGTTGTTTTACCGCTGCCGGCAGGCCCCGTGATCAGGATCATGCCCGAAGGGCAGTTCACCGCTTCCCGGAGAGCGCTTATCGTGTTCTGCGGCAGTCTCAGGTCTTCGAAGAAAGACGGTTGAGAGGCGTGAAAAAAGCGGACCACGAGTTTTTCCCCATGGATCGTCGGATAGGTGGATACGCGGAGGTCGCCGCCATGCGGTGCTTCTTCCGCAGAAATTCGCCCATCCTGAGGAAATCGCGTCTGGTAAGTACGCAACCCCGCGAGGTATTTAACCCGGCCGGGCATCTGGTCCGCGATCGCGGCCGGCACCCGGAAGAAGGGTTGCAGGACACCATCGAGGCGTACCTGCACGTCGATACTTTGATCCGAAGCGGGGGTGAAATGAAGGTCGCTGACACCGAGTTCGACAGCATGATGCACCAAGTCGCGGAAACACTCCGCGGCCGAGGCTGTACTTATGGTCGCTGTGTGGTGTTCCTCCAAATTCACATCCCTTTTTGGCAGGTCGCAGGGGTCTACGAGTGTGGTGTATGTCAAATGTACTTACATAATGTGGCGTTATTTTTCTTTTACGAAGTGGTGCACAATATGCTGGCTACCAATGGCCGCCGGTTTCAGGTGTCAGGTTTCGGCGTTCAACATTCAGACCCCCCCTGAAACCTGAACACTGAAATCTGAAACCAGCCGAGCAGCTTACGCACTTAGGTGATTTGTTGAAACGATAATCAACGAACGTTTAGTTTAGTTAAGGTAATGCCGATACAGAACACTATCGTCCACGTAATAAACGCCCTTTTTTCGGCTCTTAAGATATGGGGAATATAGTCGATATTTCTTGGTAAAAAAATCGGTTATGCCAGAAGTATAGGAACATCTGTACCAGCCAACCCGTCGACCGCCAAGGTAGAGACTTTATCTCCGGTATATGTCGGCCTTTTTGCGGTACTCCTGTCCATCCACGCCGCCCGGCGGTTTGGCTTTATTGCCCGTATCACACTTGACGCGGTTGTCGGCGGGTGGTACTTCATTGGATAAAACAGCATGGGCTTTCCTGTCCGTTCTTAATCGAAATCGCTATCGAAATCGGAATGCCGGACGATGCGATCCCCGATCCCGATACCGATACCGATTGCGACTTCGCGAGAGAATCATAATGCGATAAAATTCTCCTACGAGGGGCTGCGTCCAGCGTGACGATTACAGCATGGATACTTACGACATGCTGAATGCAATTCCTGAACGCAGTTTGACAGGCTGAACGCAGTTCTCTCATACGAGCCAACCCGCCGGCCAAAGTCCGGACACCCCAGTATGAGACTCGCCGCCTTTGAGAACTCGGCAGAGCGCCTAAAGGCGGTACTACAAACCTTCAGGTATCCCGGAGGCACTTGCTTGTAGTTCCGGCTTCAGCCGGATTTTTACGCGGCGAGTTAATATGAGCCAAGCCGCCGGGCGGCGGAACCGACCTGACACCCCGGTATGAGACCACTGCGTGGAGCGATTATTTACCGTCAATACCGCGCGTAGTTTTCTTATTGGGTACATCCTACGCTTCCTAGGCGGCCACGCTGGTATGAGAGAACTGCGTTCAGCAAGTCGTTTACCTGTGATCCGCAGTTTGTCTCTTGTTCGGGGTGTCTGGACGTTGGCCGACGGCCAGGCTGG
>CAJXKU010000024.1 GCA_913055945.1 uncultured Lentisphaerota bacterium
CCTCTTCGGTCAGAAAGATATCAGCTCGGCATCATCTCCATAATCGTATCCAGCCAGAAATAGCTTGCGATCAGAAAAAGAACAATTGTAAACACTGCCGCCACCGGTACCGTGATAAGCCAGGACCCGAATATATTTCGTACGACACCTCGGTTCACCGCCCCCAGCCCCCGGGCCAATGCCACGCCGAGAATAGCCCCCACCAGCGTATGCGTCGTTGAAACGGGCAATTCCAGGCGACTGCAGACGAGTACCGTCATCATAGCCCCGATATCCGCCGCCATACCCCGCGACGGTGTTATTTCAGTAATTTTACTCCCCACCGTGGTCATGACGCGATATCCGTAGATAGCGAGCCCGGCCGTGATTCCACAACCGCCTAGAGCCAGAACCCAAACAGGGACAGGCACCTCCATGCTCACATCCCCGGTCCGCATCACTTCCACCACGGCGGCAAGGGGCCCCACCGCGTTCGCCACATCGTTTGAGCCGTGCGCAAACGCCACGGTGCATGATGAGATAAACACAAGAGGCATAAATACTTTTTCTACACGATGTAATTGCTTTTCCAGCTCCTCTTTTCCATACACCATGAGATTCCGCCGCAGGTACCAACGACTGATTAAGGCGGCAGCAACGCCCACCCCCCCAGCGACGTAAAGGGCAGAATAACCGGTCAGCCATGAAAAACTGTCTGCGGCGATCACGTGCTTTAACCCCTTAAAAACAATAGCTACCGTGATCACGAAAAACGTCAGGAATATAAAGAACGGCCCATAACGCGTCGCTGCCCGGGCAGGCCGGTATGATCCGAGTATGAATTTCGTCATCAGTTTAAACAACAGGAAACTCACTATCCCGCCGGCCACAGGTGAAATCACCCAGCTTGCCACGATCTGCCCCATCTTTCCCCACTGCACCGCGCTCCACCCCGCGCTCAGGATTCCGAAACCGGCCACCGCACCCACAATAGAATGCGTCGTGGAAACCGGCATACCGAACCAACTGGCCAGATGCAGCCATATTGCTGCGCCCAACAGCGCACAGATCATCCCCAGCACCAGCATAGCTGCCGCTTCGTGCTCGGAAACGTTGGGCAGGGATGTCAGGGCGTCAGAAGAAACAATCCCTTTACGAATCGTATCAGTCACATGAGCCCCCACCAGGACTGCACCGGCCAGTTCGCATATACCGGCAGCAATCACTGCCTGCCGAATAGTGCAGGACTTCGACCCCACAGCGTCAGCCATGGAGTTTGCCACATCGTTCGCTCCTATGGTCCAGGCCATATACAGCCCGAGGACGCCCCCTACGATAATGAACGCCATTATCATGTCGGAACCTTTCCCTTAAAACATTACGGAGGTGAAATAGAACAACACGTTCGCGAAACAGAGATAAACCGAACTCAGACTTGTCAGAAGAGCAGCCTACTTACCTTTCACGATCATGCTTCGCAGCATGTCCCCGGTATTTTCAGCGTTATTCGCCACCCTGCTCAGTGTGTGAAGCATCTTTTCATAAAAAAGGATGGTTATCGTGTCAAGATCCTGTTCATGTTCATAGATCCGGATGCTGAGTTGTCGCTGCATCCGATCAGCCTTCCATTCTTCTTCACCAAGGCCCTGGATCCGCTTCAGGACAGAATCGGCCTCCGAGCCCCCGAATGAGGTCTCAGCAAGATTCTGCATTTCCTCTGCTGCCGCCATAAGGGTGTCTGCCACGGACACGACTTGTCCGACGAAATTCGTAAATTCCTCTTTCAATTGCTCGTGAATTCTCGTATGTCGAATGATAAGCGTAACGGCGAAATCCTCCACCGCGTCCGCGATACCATCCTCCAGCTCCAGATACGAATCGAGATCCTCCCGTTCAACCGGCAGGAAATAGCGCCGGGGAAGATGCTCCCGGATCTCGTGCGAAAGTACGTCGGCCTCATATTCCAGTTTCGATACCTGATCCTGGAGACGTCTCACCTCCTCGTAGTCACTGTCCTGCATCGCCTGCATTAACGGGGTAATCAAATGCACGCACTCATGAACTTTCTTCGCATGCTCCAGCAACGGCCCGAAGGGAGAAGGTCCGAAAACAGAATTGAGTAAGCTCATGGCAACTTCGCCTCCATGTACAGATTTACTTCGCAGGCCGAAATCCTCTTTTCAGCGGATCCGCAGCCTCCTTGTTCTACTTATAAGTACCCGGTTTTATTTCAGGCCCATGTGCCTGCTTGGCCTCCTCGATCGTCTGAATCAGCGCATCCCACTTGTCGAAAACCCGTTGCGGGCAGTCCGGGACATTTTTCCGGAAGTAGTCTTTCGAGCGTTCCAGCTTGGCTATCCACTCATCACAACGGAAGGAGAACTGGTATTCATAACCTTCGCGCGGATAGTCTTCATCGATGAGTTCCTTGAACATGGGAACCAGGTCCTCGTATTTAGGGATAAGTCCCGTAGGCGTCTCGTATGCGCCGACTTCACCGTGTACACGTTTCTCTGCCCAATGCAACCGGACTTTCTTCGCAAGTTTGCTTGTGGCGATCTCCCCTTCCCGATTGCGCAGGAAGTAGTTTGTAGAGAAGATACTGGGCACCTTATCGAATTGATGTCCGAAATCGATATTGTTCTGAATGTACTCCCCGAGGGGATACGTCATAACATTTAGATTCGCCATGGGTTGCGGCTTACGTCCGCCTTGTTGGGCGAATGTTGTTGCTGTTGTCTCTGACTTAAGCGTACAGGCCTTCACAGTGATGGCTTCTTCTCAGTCCCGAAATTCTTCAACGAACACGGCTCTACCAGAATCGCTGCCACTATAAACACATTCCCGACCGGTACACCGCTACGCTCATACCAAAAAGCTCAAAGGTATCCAAATTTTGGAACCGATACGTATACGGTGTATGGGAATGACACGGATGTACCTTAATCCCTTGCTTATCTTTTTTCCAACGTTCCGCTCATCCGCATGACGCCCGCCGTGATCGGTGCTTACCCTTACCCTCTTGCGAACTGACAACTTGTTACAACCAGACTGAACGTTATATTAAAAACTGTTAACAAAGATTAGAGAAGACCTTTGCTGGATACTGTTTCAGAATAAATGAATATGTATTCTGAGAGTTGGATAATGAGATTTACGTGTGTACACATACGGAACCTGAAAAACTGAACAGCGAGAGGATTTTTTATATAACGGAACCACTCCGCGATCGGGGAGTCAGCCCGCCAAGAGATTTTGCGGACCGCCAGTCGGCAGGATATATTCCTCGCCGGATTTTTTGATCGGGATTTACCCCAAAAATATCCGAGGGAATTTTTTGTTGCCACCGAGCAACGGCAGCGCTCTGATGGTCGGCCTACACGAGGGTGATCGTTTAAATCAAGGGCCAGCCAAGGTCTAAACGGGACCTGAGCTGGCCTTTTTTACAGCTGTCATTGAATAGGTACTCGGTTTCGTGTACCACGCATCTCCGAAGCAATCTGCTGAACGCGTTCAGGAACGGGAGGAAAATATGCAGCAAAACAATGCAGAGAATCATAAAGGTTACGATGAAAAATTTGAACAGTTGTGTCTCGAAGAACCGTTGCGGTCAATTCTTGAGAGTGCGCCCAAGGTTACGATTGCATCTTCCATTAAAGAGCTTGAAGAAATGGCTTGTGGCGAAGCTCAGAATCGCGAATGGCAGGTCGGATATCAACTTACTGATGGAAGTTATGTCGACGAGGCCGAAGTTCTGCGTGTAAAAAACGGCATAGCAGTCAACTACCCCGAGCCGTACATGCGCCGCAGGGACCCTGACAGTATGGTGATTGCGGATAACAAGCCGTCGGACAAAATTACATATGAGGAACGTTTCGGTGAACCCTTTTCCGGTGTGCGAACAGAAACGTTTTCGTGGTTAAGGGACCAGGAACTTGCGGTGTTCGGGTTTACAATGGGGTATTCTGGGCTGGGGAATGACGCACTTGCGGTGTGTCCGGCAAATGCAGCATTTTTTGCCTTCGCGTTAGGGCTTTTACAGGGCGTTGCTGACCTGAATGCGCTCGATCGCCCTTTCAACCCCAGTACGGTTATTTATGTCGCTCCGCCGTTTCGCCATACCCATTTTGACGGCAAACAGGTCGTCGTGCATAACCGGGTCGAGCAACATGAAATCTTTTCTTATAACCTGTATCCGGGGCCAAGTGCCAAAAAAGGTGTATACGGAGCACTTATACAGCGTGGGGCGCTGGATGAATGGGTAACGGCGCATTGTTCTGCAGTCCAGGTGATGACCCCTTACGACAACATAGTGAATTTCATGCACGAAGGAGCGAGCGGGGGCGGAAAGAGCGAAATGCTTCAGCAGCCTCACCGACTCTCGGACGGTCGGCTGCTGATCGGTCAGAATATCATGACAGGGGACCAGAGGTTCCTGGAGATTCAGAGAACCTGTGAGTTACATCCGGTGTGCGACGATATGGGGATGTGTCATCCCTCTATTCAGCAAGAGGACGGAAGATTACGTGTTGTTGACGCGGAAAAGGGGTGGTTCGTACGCGTGAACCACATTGATAAGTACGGTACTGACCACGATTTGGAAGCACTGACTGTTGATCCGCCGGAACCGTTGATGTTTCTGAATATTGACGTTGTTGCGGGCGGAACGGCCTTAATCTGGGAGCACAAAGAGGATGCCCCGGGGAAACCGTGCCCGAATCCAAGGGTAATCCTGCCGCGGAATGTCGTCCCTGGTGTCGTGCACGGTGAAGTACCGGTGGATGTCAGATCGTTCGGGGTGCGTACGCCGCCATGTACACAGGAAGAACCAACTTACGGCATTATTGGTATATTTCATGTTTTGCCGCCGGCACTGGCCTGGTTATGGCGCCTGGTGGCACCTCGCGGGCATGCGAATCCAAGCATTAGTGACGAACAAGCGATGAGCAGCGAAGGGGTGGGGAGTTATTGGCCGTTTGCGACCGGTCGCAAGGTTGACCAGGCAAACCTTCTTCTGCAACAGTTCTGGGGACATCGGCGCACGCGATACGTCCTGACGCCGAACCAGCACGTAGGCGCCTGGGAAACCGGTTTTATGCCTGAATGGCTCGCCCGGGACTATCTGGCCAGACGCGGCGCGGCGCCCTTCCTGCCCGAACAGATTGTCCCATCGCGGTGCCCGCTGTTGGGGTATACCCTCAATGGGATACGGATGGAAGGGACGGTGATCCCTGAATGGTTGTTTCAGACTGAAATGCAGCCGGAGATCGGTGAGGAAGGATACGATGCAGGCGCTGAGATTCTGAAAGATTTCTTCAAGGAACAGGCTGAAACTTTTCTGCAGCCGGGGCTGCAGGATCTGGGGCGTCGGATCATTGAGTGTTGTCTCGATGATGGGAAGTTAGAAGATTACGAGCAACTAATTGAAACACCCCATGTATAGGAGCTGAAAATGCAGAAATGGATTGTTCTGTTTGCAGGCGTGATGCTTCAATTAATTCTGGGGGGCGTGTATGCGTGGAGCGCCTTTGTTCCTGCACTGACCGGTAATTACGGACTCAGCAACGGGCAATGCGGGTTGATCTTTGGCGTTGTTATCGGAGTGTTTACTGTCGTCATGATTCCGAGCGGTCGCCTTCTGCGTCGTGTTGGTCCACGGATCGTAGCCGCCGTCGGCGCCAGCCTTTTTGCGGCCGGCTACATAACGGCTTCCCTGTCCGGAGGGAACTATTTCGTGCTTGTTGTCGGTATTGGTGTATTAACCGGCGCCGGAATCGGTGCCGGTTATGTTTGTCCCTTAACCGTCGCAATGAAATGGTTTCCGAATAACAAAGGTCTGGTGACGGGGGTGGCAGTTGCCGGGTTTGGCGGCGGGGCGGTGTTGCTGAGCTTCCTGGTGGAATACCTGTTGCAAACTGCGCAGTTGGACGTGTTGATTGTTTTCCGGATTGTCGGTATCTGCTTCGGTGGTGTAGCGTTGCTTGCTGCTCTTCTGCTGAGTGAACCCGTACAGACGGAAGAAGAAAGAGCGGCGAACGGTAAAGGGGTAAATTCTGTGCTCTCACACATTTTTTCCAGAGAGTTCGGTTTCCTGTTATTGGGTTTATTCGCTGCTACCTTCGCCGGCCTCCTCACGGTAGGAAATCTGAAACCTATTTTACTGAGTGTCGGCCTCAGCTCTAAGCTGACGACGCTGGGCATTGCGCTTTTTGCGGTGGGGAATGCGGCAGGGCGTATTATCTGGGGGCAGATTCATGATCGACTCGGCTCCAGGTCTACCGTCTTATACTCACTTGTATTTCTCGGCATAACTCTTATCCCATTGTTGTTAGAGTTGCCGGCGCATTTATTGCTCACTATCGTGACGATCATCGGTTCGGGCTTCGGGGCCGCTTTTGTTGTATATGCATCCTCCATGGTGGAAAATTTCGGAACGACTCTCTTCCCCCGGCTTTATCCTGTTTGTTTCCTCGGATATGGTGTGGCGGGCATCATTGGTCCTGGCACGGGGGGGTTGATAAAAGATCTCAGCGGTTCCTTCATGCCGGCAATAATCAGTAGCGTGATTGTCGTGTTTGTTGCCGCGGCAATTTTTGCCATCGGTTTTCCGTCTGATACGCCCAGCGTTACGGAGAAAAACCCGTAGAAAGGGGTAAAAGAACTTCCAGAGCTTTTGCGCTGCCGAACTATCGGTCACCGATAGGCGGGTGCCCCCTATACTCGAACCCCGCCAATCAGTGAAAACACCTTTTAAAAACCTCTCGTGGAACTTCCGAAAACCATTCACAACAATCCTGCGAACGTAGTCTACCGCCGGCACTCCGTTGCCAGCGTAAATCTTTTTAAATTTTAAATCATAACGCTTTCGTATGTTCTCATTTCATGGATTCGCTTCACCAAGTCTCTCCCGAGCGTGTCCACCTACGCAAACCTTATACCCCCGAACAAGAGAAAACTTGCGGAACAGACGGTAAGGCCCCCTCAGCTGTCCCCCATCAGCAATAGTTTGGCTTCGCCCTCGCGTCGATGATTAAGAATGAGCAAACGTACGTTCTGTTAAAGCCTCATAGGCATCAACATACTTGCGGCGTGTCTTTTCAACAATATCAAACGGTAACTCCGGCGCAGGCGGCTTTTTATTAAAGTTCACGGACTCCAGATAGTCCCGCACAAACTGCTTGTCCAGACTGGGAGGATTACTGCCGGGCGCATAACTCTCCGCCGGCCAGAAACGACTGGAGTCAGGGGTCAATACTTCGTCAATAAGAATGGTACTGCCGTTCTCGTCCCGGCCGAACTCAAACTTTGTATCCGCGATGATGACACCGCGATCCGCCGCATACTCGGAAGCCTGAGCGTACAGCTTCAGGGTGGTATCGCGCAGCGTTTGTGCTGTCTGTTCATCCGTCAGTGACACCATCCGCTCGAAGGAAATATTTTCATCATGGTCGCCCTGCTCTGCTTTTGTAGCAGGCGTAAAAAGTGGAGAATCCAGCTTATCAGCCTGGTCGTAGCCGGCTCGCAACGGAATACCGCAGACACTGCCACTCGCCTGGTATTCTTTCCATCCGGAGCCCACGAGGTACCCCCTCGCCACGCACTCTATAGGAATCACTTCGGTTTTCCGAATCAACATCGACCTCCCCGCCAAGTCTGCTTCGTAGCCGCGGCATGACGCCGGATAATCCGCCGTGTCAGCGCTGATAAGATGATTCGGCATCCAGTCGAGATAATCAAACCAGAAAAGGGACAACTGGGTCAGCACTTTACCCTTATCGGGTATACCGTTCGGCATGACGCAGTCAAACGCACTGATTCGGTCCGTAGCAACTAAAAGGAGAGTTTCTCCGAGGTCGTACATGTCGCGTACTTTACCCCGATGAGGTGAGGGAAGGCCGGAAATTTCACTCCTCAGCAATGCATTATTCTGATCATATTCCATCGAACAACACCGTCCTTTTTTCCTCAAGCCAATTCCACAGGAGTTCCCCTGAAACCATCTCTTGAACCATTCAGGAGTTTGTACTATAATATGAACCGTGCTTTACGCACGGGAACAATCTTTTTTCATATTCGATATACGTGTAAATTCTGCTGACAGGTGTTCATGCATGCCCATAGCAGCGCTCCAGCTGTTTTCATTCCCCGGAAGGAGGTGCTTTGATCGTGACATTCCGAATCGGACACGGCTATGATGTACATAAGCTCGGTGGCAGAGGCCCCTTACGTTTAGGCGGCGCAGTTATTAACGAGACAGACGGCTTGTGCGGTCACTCCGACGGCGACGTACTGCTGCACGCCATCCTCGATGCCTTTCTGGGCGCACTCGCTCTGGGCGATATCGGTCAATGGTTTCCGGACACGGACCCCGCCTACGAAGGGACGTGCAGCGCCTGGTTTGCGGAACAGCTCCTTCAGAGCCCTCAAGCAGGCGGCTGGACAATCAGCAATATAGACAGCACGATCATTGCTGAACGTCCCCGGCTAGCGCCGCATATTTCCCGTATCCGTGATTCGGCAGCTGCGGTACTGGGTACTGACCGGGAAGCAGTCAGCGTCAAAGCGACCACGAACGAAGGCATGGGCTTTACCGGTCGCGGGGAAGGCATCGCGGCCTACAGCGTCATCCTGTTGAATTCTATCCCCCAGCAGGACTCCTGACTGCACGCAAGCTCGTGCCCTTCTGGGCCTGCATACTTCCGGAGACCGCACAACAGACCGATGGGCCTAAAATTTAGGATGAGCGTCAGAAACGCCGGCTGTTTTCTTCTTCTTCGGGACTTCTCTAAAGCATCTTCTCTGGAAGATGCAATGCATCTCCGGTTTACAGACACATACCCACATAACTCACTTCGGAGACAACCTGAACGCCTCAGTCAACAGGTTTGGGGACGGCGGTCCGCCGCCGTTTTCATATGCGCCATATACCGGGCGAAGACGCCCCGTCTCCAAGGACGGGGGCTGTTTATACCCGGCGTTCTGGTTGTCATCATAATCGCGGTACGAGCGTGAGTTCTGCATACCGGACTCGGATTCGACGGAAAACAACTGCACCTCTCCGCACTGAAGCGGCCCTGGGCAAAGCAGCAGGATATACGCGGCACTGCATGAGTCGACCGGAGATCGGCTGTCGGTATGCAGATCGAACATTACTCCTGACTGGTGTGCCTCAGCAGGTCAAAGCTGCTGAGAAGTACCCTGGGAAGACCGTTCGCATCCATCGCAGGCTTTCCATTCGCCCCGACCGACAGCAACAAATGATCCGGCTTCAGCCTCAACGCTTCCACGCCTACCTCCAGCAGACGATCGCTCGTTACCTGCATCAGTTTATCACAAACCCCCCGCGTTACAAGACCTTCCTGCCGGGCCCGATACAGATCCACCGGGCGATAGTAGTCCTTGTCCTGCTCAGCCAGCATCTCGTCAGGACCGTTCCAGAAACCCCAAAGCACGATATACTCATGTTCATAACTCAGCACCGGATGGCCGTCCGGGGTCAGCAACCCCTGGTGCGTCTGGTATCGACTCGTGTCGCCCGGTTCACTCACCACCTCAGTCTTGTGCCTGCTCATGTAAATCGCCCGAGGATACGTTGTTTCCACCCCATTGTTGCTAAGCTCCAGTGCAAAAACGACTTCTTCGAACGGGCTGTTGTAGCCGTGCTCTCCGGCCTCCGGCGGAGCGTCCGCCGGAAGACTGCGTCCCACTCTGGAAACTCGGCAGACCAGATGAATGTCATCTTTGGTTTTCGTCTCATACACACGTTCCGAATCCGTCAGAACAGTCCGGGGTGTTTTACGCCATTTTTCGGGGAGAAAATAATCGAACAAAACCGGATCGTCCCCAACAGTCCAAAAGCGCACCGGTTGAACTCTCCACGCGGCCATAAACGTAATCCACTCCCATAATACTCCTCTGATTCAACCCAGGAGGCATTTCACGCCTCTTCTCGAAGCGATGCGGCTGACGGCTCACGTAGATACGTCTCCGGGAAGCGCGCACTTCCCGTTCATGCTGCGGCGTCCTCTCCAGCAGCTCGAAGTCCACAAGCGCGTAGAGCATATTTCCATGTGTGTCTCTGGCGAACCCTCCATGTCTCGTGGGCCGCAGGATGAGATGGTGCGGCTTATTGTCCTTGATGCGGAACCCCTGTTCCGCAAGCTGGCGATTGGCATCCATGACCAGGGTGTCCACATCCTCCTGGGTGATTGCGTCGCGTCTCATGCCTTCGGCTGCGTCGATCCCTTTGATCCATTCATAGATCACCGCATAATTCCGGTTGGATTCGAGCGTTACCTCGGTGTGGTTTTCCGCCACTTTTTCAAACCGCCAGTGTCTGCGACCTAATTGCTCAGGTTCGACAATCTTTCGCGGCACGAAGATAGCCAACGGCTTGTGAGTTCGGGGGGACGCGGACACTTGAGCCGTGCTTTTCCGCAGTTCCGTAACCAACCCGAACTCTTCGAACGGACTGTTGAACTGAGCCGTGGACAGTTCCGACGCCTCGGTCTCACCCGGTATGTCCTGCCCCATTCTGTTCCACTTCAGCACCACGTCTTTCGCGACGCCGTTTACTTCTTTGGTACGCAGGTGGTAAAGCGTGCTCGTGCCGGGAAGTTTCTGTCTGTTGGACGCAGCCCATTCCCGGTCGCCCCAGTGGTTCTGCGGAAGCAGTTGCCGGAGAAACGGAAGACCGTACTCAGTGACGTAAAGTTCAGTGCCATCCTCAAAACACAGATGCAGGTACGGAACCCGGAAAACCGTTATCCACGCGGGATTCCTGGACAGGTTTTCGGGTAGATGTTCTGTTTGCGGATAAGTGATCATCATAGCGTCCCGGATATGCAGAGCTTGCTATTTTAACGGCCACAGATTACAGTATATCCCCGCTGTAAAAAATGCAACGGAGAGACCGCGTTAAACAGGACGCGATGGGTACATGATCCCGTTTGCCCCTCCCGGTCCTCATAGAGAGCGACGGCACGCAGCACAAACGCGCAAATACTCCGGCCAGCATGAAAGTCTGATTATGGAAACCGAAAGGCACAAGCGATCATTTTTTAAGCAAGAACATATCCCCCGTCCCTACCCACTCTCTCCGATCGGTACACTGATGCGAAGCATCTCTCGGCGTGTCGGCGATCGGGACCACTCCAGAGATCGACCTCGACACTTTATAGGCGGCAGTTGTTCGTAAGAGACGTTTTCCCGTTGCTGAATACATATCCACCTGCCGCCTGATCCCGGCCGGCATGGAACAATACATTGCTGAGACCGCTCCACCTTCCCCCCTCTCCCAGTTTTGTTTTTCAATACAGGAGTCCCACCAATGACCTCGGCCGTCTAATCCTGAATCGTAAAGGTTTTTTCGCGAAGCCCTTCTTCACTCGAGAACATAAATGAGGCATTCGGGATCTCATAAAACACCTGTTTGAATTCGTCGTTTCCGGGTACCGACGTTTTTGCCAGGTCGCACAGCGGGAAATACGAGGTCGTTTCATTGTGCTGAGCAACACGTTCAAACTTCACCTCCAACTGATTTCCGGCCACTTCTTCAATCCCCGCGGCTGCATGCTGGCTGTAGAAGACGGGATTGTTGTACGCTATCTCCACCACGCCAACCCTGTTTCCTGAAATTGACGCCTTCATGGCACTGACTCTCTCCAGGAGTGCAGGATCGATATCGAACGAAGCCACCTCATTATGTTCAAGTGCCTTTTCTGCGGAGAATTTTTCCCCGTTGAACGTAACCTCAAAGTCCTCTGTCGTTCCTGTGCCGCCCCTGGTCAACACATAGCGGTCCATATAGTACTCATTTTCGCCCGAAGCTTCCCATACCAACTGCCCTCGCCACAGATCGGGATTCGATGGAACAGTAAATTGGGTTGTGTGCTTCGTGTATTCTCCCGTGACATCCAGATTCTCAAACAGGCTTTCCTGCGAGGAAAAAGAGTTCACACTGCCTTCGCTGTATTTCATTGTCACATCCAGTACATCATCTTCCTCCGTCTCCCCCTTTATCCACACGGACAGCTGGTAGGTTTTACCGGGAATAATTTTGATCCACGAAACCGCCGGGTCTTCCGTTCCGCCCCCCGTCCCCGTGTCTGCCAGACGCAATTTTTCCTGACCATTGAACATTGCCTCTCCATCACCCTGGGCTCCGCCCTGGCAGCCGGGATTGCCTACGGGATAAGCATCATCCGTAATGTATTTATTGAAGTAATTGTTGTACGCCAGATCCGTATATTCCGTACCGATGAGATTCAGTTGCAGTTCTGTGGCGCCGAAATAGTTGGTATACGACCATTCCTCCCCATCCTGAACAAACCTGGGGACAAATATTGATCCAAAACCCTCGTCTCCGACATCCAGATCATAGCCTGATTCAACTTTCCCGGCTGTCATTTCATCTTTCTCTTCGTCCCAGATATTCACGTGAATCGCGTCGCGGACAATGTTCACATAACCCGAATACCGGCTCGTATCGGCTTCACTCCCGAACCCCGGCATCCCCGTCTCCACCATGTTTCCGTACAGCACCTCATGATGATCCTCCAGGGAATACTCAGAGACGTCTCCACTCATGCCGTGAAACCACCCCACGATCTGCTCCTGCGACAGAAATTCTTTCCAGAAATGCGTTATATCCTCTCGCTCTTCCTGGAAATGTTCATAGCCTTTCTTCCGTCCGCCTCTGGTGAGCTGGCCGCTGGCAAAGGGAGCCAAAATAACCGTCGGTTTATCCGGATACCGCGCCGTAATGCTCTCCAGCCACGCCAGAACTTTTTTTGCCATCCTTCCGGGGCCGCCCGCGGTCCCCAGATTGATAAACAGGACATTATCATATTCAAATGCGAACGTTCGGGCCGGCATACCAGCTTCATTCATCACACTTTGGGCAGCTTTATACGGCTTATCCGGACGTTCTTCCCAATCGCTCACATCATGCATCCCCAGGACCTGAGTAGAAAAAGTACTTAAGTGATCCGTATACCAGGTGACCGAATCCTTAATCGCAGTTTCAGTCGGCCGAACTTGCGGCCTTGATCCGGCGACAAAACCGCCCACGTGGGCAGAGAACTCAAAACCCGGGTAACGCAGATCGGTTTTCCAGGTCTGGAGCGTCTCCCGTAAGTACTCGGGATTGTCCGCCTTCACCTGGCCGGCCAGGGCGACACTCACCCCTTTCTGAACCGATATATTGCCCGTGCGATCCATCTTTGTTCTATCACCCTCTTCGGTTACCGATACGACATTCCAGGTATGCTCGCCGTAGGAAAGCGGCTCCACCTGATAACTGGTTGCATCCACGGTACCGACCTCATAAGACCGCGGATCATCATCAAGTGTACTTTCAACAGTCCCCACCTTCGAACCGTCAACAAAAACTTCGTAATGATCAACCGGTTCAAATTGAGCTACCTTCAAATTTCGCACCCGCTGTTCGGATTTGGCTCCCCCGCATCGCGCACCGAACCCCATCAATCTTCCAGATCTGTCGCGCTTCTTATCAGCGTGCGAAAGCTTTTTCTCTCCATCCAGATAGAGCGTTATCCTCCTGCCGGCCACCACGATGACCACATCGTGCCATGAAGCATCAGCGAAACTGCCTGCTTTCCAACTGCCAGCTTGGGCGGATGCAATTTCTTTGCCGTTCCAATTCAACTCAATTTTACCATGATAATTATCGAATCCGAAGGTATAGCCTCCACCCGGAAAACCGGGGCGTTTGGGCGTCTTGTTGTTGTAGGCGTAAAAAAAGGTTTCTCCACCTCCGCCTTCCTCACCAACCCAGAGATCAAACTGAACCGCAAACCGAGCTCCCGGGTTCATCTGATACTCGATGGCGCCACGCGTACGACTGACCGCTTCTGTCAATCGCAATGCCTGTTTATCAGGCTGGTAATGCGCAGCCTTTACCAGCCTGCCTGATGGTTTATCAGTAAGATCTTCGTTAACCAGGACGTTATCTATTACGTAGGACTGTTCCCAGGTAAACGTAGGTCTCCGGGTATCCGTGATCATCCGGCCGTCAGCAGGAAGTCTTAAATCAAATGAACGCACGTCAAAACTATGCATCTCGCCGGATGCCGGGTTTATCCCCCACACTCCCCAGATAAAGATGAAGCACATCACAAGACTTTGGACATACAATCTCCCAGCGCCTGAACGGCCGTTCAATCCTTTTTCGAGATCACACTTCATCATGCTTCCCTTTCCCTTTTTTACCATAGTCTGACAAAATTTTCTGCTGACGTCGATCGGCAATTTATTGTCCTGTTCTTTTTCGACGCATGCTGCTTACTTACTTGATTTCAAACAGCGCAACTCCTTCCTTCGGGTACTCATAGGAATCGGTGTCCTCAATCACGGCCTCAGGATCATCGGCCATCAGGTTGCGCACTTCGCCCTCATCGGCCCACGGTATCGGCGCCGTGATGGCTTCGTCCTTATAGTTCACCACCGCAAGGTACAGATTCCCGTCATGCTTCACGCGACGAAGGGCCAGCCGGGCTACGGGCTTTTCATTGGTCCAGCGCCCCCGTCCACGATACTTGTTCCATGTATGGAATCCGGCCGTGGTTACGCGAGTATAAGGCTCCATCAAACCTTCTGCGGGCGGTACCTCCTCGCTGAGGGCATCCCAATCCTCGACCACCGTCGCACGCTCCTGCAGTGTGTTCAGTATTTCTTCCGACAGGGGTTCCCTGTATTCATTGGTCGTCGGCACTTCGCCGATGGCAATGATGCGACGGTCCGCCGGCAGCTCCGCCAGCTTCTGTGCCGACTCATCCGTCAGCCATGGCGCATCAAGCACCAGCGTTCCGGTCACTGAGTCGGCGGACAGGTCAAGATCCAGCACGTACTTCCACGGCCGGCCCAGCGCATCCATATAACCGAAGGCTTTCGGGGCCGCTCCGAGGTCGTATGGCTCATCCATCGGATCGTATACATCAAAAGCGCGATTGCCTTCATTCGTAAACACCGCAAGATCCGCGTTTTTTCGCGCTTCGTACAACGCACGGAAAACATCTTCGTGCTTGCGAATCCGCCGCCGCGTCACCATCGCCGCTTTATATCGGTAACGGGCTCCGCCACGATTGTTCTTCACCCAGTCATAGCTGGTGGATTTGAACTGGCCCATGAGGTATTCGCTGAAGATGTCCACCCGCACGCGCCGCGGGGTGGACTTGCCGTGGTTATACTTGTGATCCTCGCTGTCCCATACCGGCCACCCCAGGGGGATCTGGACCCCGTCAATAAAAACCTGCGTCGCATGAGGGTGCTGTTTACCCGGCCCATAATCGAAGCTGGCCATATTGAACTGTTCCGATGCGCGGTGATTATACGGCGTCGGCTTAGCTTTCGTGGAACACAGATAGTCGTCGCCCAGATTCTCCCGCACAAGCTCTACACGGTCATCTAAGTATTTAACCCAAACCGTCCGCATATAGCGCTGCATATCCAGCAGTTCAGGGTATTTCATTTGGGTATAGAGCACACCTCGGAAACCAAACCGAAGGCGCCATTGAAAGCCTTCGTTGCCTTTAACCCCCAGAATCCCGTCATAAAGATCCGCCACTTCATCCAATCGGGGATCCGGCAGTGTTACTTCATCCCAGCTTTCGTAATCCGTATCCCACCGTGTATTCAGTTTCTCCAGTGTGCCGTGCTTCTCCTTGACCCAATTTCTGAAGCCTTTTTCCTTTGCGTGCCGGAAATCCTTCACCCTTTCCGGCCATCTGTCTTCAAGTCTTTCTAAACCTCCGGGATTCTCAACATCCTGGCCGGCAGTATCTTTATACGTCAGCTCAGTCCACTGACCGACTGAATCTTCGTTGATCTCGAAATATCCCCACGCCGAGGGATGACCGACCAGCTTCTCCCCACCACCCCGGGCTCCGCCGGAGAGGAGAAAACCATTCTCGTCCGCCCAGTTAAGCGCCGCCTCAATGCCTGCACCCAGCGCAGAGTTATACCCCTTCATCTGAGCTCTGGCAAGCTGCGAGATAAAAGCAGTGGTCCATCCGTTAGTGTGTATATCAACGCCATGGACCATCATCGGTTTTGGACCATTCCACGGCTCCGGATCTTCCCAGTCTTCGGGCTCGAACTCGGGCAACTCCGCGTCCGCCGGCATGTAATGGTAGATGTTTTTCTCGGCCAGTTTGTTCTGAACCAGATCACTCTTGCAGAATTCCACAAACGCCTGTACGCGGGGAATCCATACGTCATCCCGGATGGCTATTCCGTATTCAACTCCCCCCACAAGCTCATCGTCCCCGTAGACTTCATCACGACTTACCCTTTCGCGCGGTCCCTTATGCAAACTCCCCTTAAGAGACTTGCCACGGTATACCCCCTGTTTTGCCACCGGTATATAGCGCATATTCTCCTTGATGTCATCGTTTACCCGCCACTTCCAGTCCAGACGAGACACCAGCGTGACGTCATACCGCGAGGTTTTGACACGTGTAAATGCACCCCCGCCCCTGTCACTCATTTTATGCCATCGAGTATTGAACGCACCGACCGCCGGTGCCTTTTTCAGGTTGGGATTGTAGTCTTCAAGCGCCCCACTGAGGTACCTTTCAAACAGACGCTTCTGAATCTGTTCTCCACCCAGCATCCGAACCGTCCCCGAAACACTGCGATAGAATTCCTCGGGCACTTCCCAATCGCCTTGAATGCGCAGTTCGGGCGTATTGCCATGAGAACTGCTTGTTTCTACATTCGTGGCCCCCTTATTCATCGTAAGCATCAGGCCCGCATTCCCTTCGGGCAACTTGGACTCCAACCACTCACCCAGAATGGCAGGAGGAATTTCGAAAACAACGTTCTCGCCGTGTTTTCCACTCGGATTCGCGGTATCCAGAATCTTTTCGCGGAATGTCCCTGCTCCAGGCTCTCCTCCCCCATAACCGCCGGCCCAGCCGGCGCCATCCTTCTTCTGTCTCCAGGTAGCTTCATCAACCTTCCAGTCCCCGTCTTCCTCCGTCACCGCATACATCCGTATTTCAGGATCATTCTGAGCAGGGTATACAATCGGCACGGCAACCTGCACTTTATCCACGCTTTTCCACTCAACATGCTTCAAAGCTGCTACATCAAACCGGAGCAAGAAACGGCCCTCTTTGTTATCTTTGTAACCAAGTCTTGACCTCCCCTCATGGCGAAGATTCTTATGCGCCAGATCGCTGTCATTGAGACGCTCACCGTCCTCGGTTTTCGTGCGAATAAGCGTATCCTCAACCCCCCCCGTAAGAACCATTTCCTTTCCCTGAACTGTCACGGCAAGACCCAACGTAAACGCCGCAACCGCAATTGCTGCCACAGATCGCTTTTTCATTCTCTTCACCCCTTTCTTCAGTGTGTTTCTGTCCCCGATTGAACTGATAGGAAATTGCTTTTGTGAGCAACCGGTTCAACTATAACGCCACGTAGACATCAGGTCAAACGATCCTCGCAACACTTCAGTTACACCGACTGGCATGTGTCCTGAACAAACCACCGCAACGTGTAAACCACAGTATAGAGCCGACCTTGCCCGCCTCCACGTCATGCCTACCCCTTTTTTTAGAATACCTGGTTCCTACGAATCCATATTTTGTCGTGACTTTTTGTGGCTATAAATATACTTAAAGAATCCCGAAAGTAGAAATGGAACTTGTGGTCGCGGAAAGTGATGGTGATACCACGGATGCCGGCAATTCCGGCATTGTTCTTCTGGAGGGCGAGAGTCCCCTCGAGTTGTTGCGCCGTATTTAACGGCCAGAGCTCACTCCGGATGACAACCTGAACGCCTGAGTCGACAGCTCTGTGGAGGCCTCCTTCTCAGTGGTTGACAAACGATCTTTTCGATTTAAGTTATAGACGGTCTTTGGGTATCAGCAAAACATGATGCTTCTCAAAAGTGGGCGATTAGCTCAGTTGGCCAGAGCGTCACGTTTACACCGTGAAAGTCGGTGGTTCGAGTCCACCATCGCCCACCATTTATGTCCTTTACTCACCCCGAATAGTCCTTCATAGTCCATCACTGACAAAACCCCAATTCGTACCCAGATCGTAACCAGATCGTAACAAGGCACGCAACAAGCTAAATCCAACTATTGCGGCGACATTACCACCGATTCTCTACTACGAGTCGGCTTTTACGTACATCTTTCCGGTTCAGATGCGCGAAGGCATTGGTTACAATAATTGTAACCAGAAGTAGTCCCATACTGGAACATAGGCTCTCCATATTCAGAATTGCTGTCCCAATTCTACTATTCGTGCTCAGTCCGAGACCGGACTTCGAATACAATCGTGAGTCATAGCCCAGATAAGGAGTTTTCTATCCTCGTTACGCATATTTTCCCAAAAATAGGATTCAAACAGATGTCTTATGTCTCAGTGAATGCAATGAAATTCGGGCATCCCTCCAATCCTTCACGTAATCGCCTCTTCTCACTTTTCTGTAAAACTCAAAGATCCCGCCTGTTTTTTACGTAAGGTAGATCGAACACTTTCAGGAGGAAGTATTCCTCGTCGTGATATCCGTACGCCTGGCTGTTAAGCCAACGGATTTTATTGTTGAACCCTTCCATACTTGCTGAGGTCATGCCCGTTGTCCAGTAGGCAGTAATCCCGTCGATGTTTCTGCGTATGGTCCTGGCCATGGTATGCAGTTGGGATATGTTCGTAGCGTCCGCCAGCTCACACCATCGATCAAAAGCCAATGCTGCGGAATCTGCATCCCACGCCAGCGAATAGATCCGTCTGAGCGATTCCTTCATATACCATGCGGTACCTAACTCTTCAAACTGTTCCCGACACTTATGCAGTTCTGCTTCAGCATCCGCATCGAGTCCTTCCTGATTTCGAAGGAAATGCCAGCGCTTATACTTGAGTGCCTTTTTATCGTTTTCCTCAAGACGGCTCATAATACGGCGACGAATTGTATCGATTTTGTCATTCATAAGCTTAATCAGATGAAAATGGTCAAACACCAACGTCGCCTTCGGAAAGAATTGCGCGGCCCATGCTTTATAAGCCGGCGAGAAGTCCATCGCCACGGCCTCGATTTTACATTTGGAATGCTTGACCCGCCGGGTGAAGTCTTTCAACGCATCACCGCCGCGGCCTTTTCCTACGTGCAATACCGCACCGCTTTTCATGTCCCGTACAACGGTTATGAAGCCCTTTTCGCCCAGGCGGTTGCCGACGTGAACTTCGTCCACGCCTATCCATCGCACATCCCGTAATCGTATGCGCTTAAACTTTTTCTTCAGGTATTTCTTTTCGATATTTTTTACCGTTGTCCAATGTAAATTGAAATGCGCTGCCAGGTCGATGATTGACATATTGCCACGCAGTTCAATGATTGAGCGGGCCAGAGAACGGGTTACCCGCGCTTTCGCACTGGGAAGGAACGGCAATGGCTCCATTCTGAATGCTGCGCAGCGGTGGCAGCGGATGCGATGCATGGCTACTTGCAGGACAAAATCTTTGCTTCCCATGGGCAGCGCTTTGATTGTGCGTTCCCCCGTATACGTGGGGGTGGTGTGATAGGCACCACATTCGGGACAGAAGAACGTTCCCGGCTTTCGCGTAATGCGCGCCGCCACCCGGCCGCCGGAATAATCAAAGCTTTGAAATTGGAATCCTTTTACTCCCTGTGTATGGTATAGAAAACTGGTTGACATGATGTGATGCTCCTTCAGTTGTTTTGGATCAACACTAAAGGTAACACGCATCATGCAACCAGTCTTTCTCATTGCAGCTTTTTATGGACTGTTATGGAGTAAGTGTACGGTTCATTCACTGGCTCCTGAAATCACTGTCAGGAGTTATCAACAGGGCGGCTCCGGCGAGAATGGGACCATATCTCGTCGGAGCCGGACCGCCCTGTGGGTAACTCCGCCGTTGAACCAGAACTGCTCGGCTGAGCACCCCGTTTTACAGATTTCCGAGAAGAACCACGTAATCGAACTTTCCGCTTAATTCATTGCGCCGGTTCTGTCGACTCTCGGAATGGCGAAGCAATGCAGCGTCCTGCCAGCGAGCCTTCTGAAAAGCCTACGTGTTTTTCTTAAGCCATTCTAACTCGCTTGGTGAAAGTCAACATCCCCATTATGTTTTCTAACGAATACACAGGTAATATCGAGCGCTGCATTTGGAGCCTCAGCTTGGAAAAAGGAAGTAGGCCGAATCTCAGTAGTATCGTAAAATTGGGAGCAAAGCCGAATCTGTCGTTTTTCTCCCGACATTATTATCCGTTTTATAGTATCTGGCAACTTGAACGGCGCCTTTTCCCAATTTAGAAAAGAGGGTACGTGAATGTTAAATCTGCAATTACGCCAAGAGTTTCAAGGCCCACATACGCCCGGCACAATGATATCACTCCGCCAGGACGGACAAGGTGCCACTGAGATTAGTCCTGATTATATTCTCTCTATTACCTATCCCACTGCCGATGTGCGGACAGCTCTCAAGAACGTGAGCTCCTCTCGTGCCCAAAAGCCCCTTGTCCTCCTGGGCGATCGCGGGCGCGGAAAATCACATATCATGGCCCTGATTCATCATGCCTTAACGCACCCGCAAAAGGTTGAACAGTGGGCTTCTGCATGGCAGTCGTTTGCCGACTTTCCGGAACTGCGGGACATCAGCATTGAACCCGATTATCATCCCATTTCGGAACCGTTGCACAACCAGGAATATCCTTTGCTCTGGGAACTACTTTTCGCCAAGCATCCCTATGGCGACCATGCACGTGGCAAGTTTGAACAGACTGGTCACCCATATCCACCCCGATCACTTTTAGAAGAAATGTTTCAAAAGCAACCTACTGCCTTGATACTTGATGAGTTCCAAAAATGGTTTGAGAGTTTATCGGACCAACCAGGTACCGAGGGCAAAAAATACCGCACCTGGGCTGAAAACTTTATCCAGAACCTTTCTGAACTTGCCCAGGAACGACCGGATATTCTGATTCTCGTTACATCGGTGCTGAACAGTGATTCAGAAGCCTTTCGTCAGATACATCGGGTCGGTCCGGTTTTGATTGACTTTTCCGGCCCCACAGCACGCAAGGACCGTCAAAAGCTGGTTCTGCATCGTCTGTTTGAAAACAGAGCCCAGTTAGACGAGAGTTCCATCCAAAATGTTGTATCGAGCTATGCCTCCGAGCGGTTCCGTCTTAAATTCAGTCACCACTCATCTTCTGAAAAGCCTGCATGTTACCAGGAAGTAATGGATTGTTTTCCTTTTTCACCGGAACTCCATGACCTGCTGGACAACCAGATACTCATGGCGGAAGCTGCTCAGGAAGCACGGGATTTAATCCGTATTCTGGCCTTCGTTTATTCGGCCCGCGGCGAAAGCGTCCCCCTCGTCACCCCCGCCGACTTTTTTGTAGACGATGATTCCTGCGGCGTGCAATCTTTACTCGATTCGATCGCCACGGCAGGCGAACAGGAACGCCTGCGGGAAATTGCCCAGCGGAATCTTGAAACAGTGCGCGAAACGACGGACGAAGAACTTCCGCACGCACGCGAGATTATCAGCACCTTGTGGATGCGTTCCATGACGCCGGCGAGAGCGCCGGGAGCTACGCCGCCTGAAATTCAATTGGATATCACCCGCAACGAAGCAATCGATGATAACATGTTCAATAACGAGCTGGCGCGGATCATTGAAAACAGTATGAATGTCCATGGCGAACAGACTGCAGAGAAACGCCTGCACTTCGGAGTAAAAAACCACGCCCAAAGGGCGTGGCATTGATATCACCCCCCATAGGGGGGTTAGGCCATGCCCCCAGAGGGGGC
>CAJXKU010000025.1 GCA_913055945.1 uncultured Lentisphaerota bacterium
GAATAAGCTGGGAAAAACTCCTCCCTTCGTGCAAACCGCGGCGCAGGTCATGGATTACTTCACTTGACACTGCGTCCTCACTCCCTTCACTGAGAATCCCCAGCGCCCGTTCCAAAGGAATCTGCGCCTCAAGCAACGGAACAAGCCGATCCGTAAAATCAATAACGTCAAAACGTTTGCGGAACGAAGGAAGCCAACCTGAAGCCGATTTGGTTTGGGCACCTTCACCTAAGAATTCCAGCGGGATCATGTCGCGCCGTTGCAATCGCCGCACCGCATCATTCCGGGAATCGCCCTCGATGAGCTGCTCCTGTACTTTACCGTTGCGATCGCTGATTTTGTAGCGGTATAAAGCCATATTTAGGGTTCAGTGTTCTGAGTTCGGTGTTTGTGTTCAATTTTGAATGATGAATATACATGTTCCGCCTGAAGGCGGAACTACAAACCTGCTCGTAGTACCTACTTCAGTAGGTCTGCCCCGGCTCGTAGTACCGGCTTTAGCCGGTACTCTTCACTTTAAAGTTTATCCCATTTTTCCCCGTAATCTTTCACTGGATAGTCCTGCCACACGTTCAACAACCAGTCCTCCCCTTTTTCATCAAGGTATCCGTGTATACTCGAGTACGACCACTCTGCCCATTCACTTGCCCAACCATGCCGCACCGGGTTGTAGTGAATGTAGTTCACTGACGTATAAAAATGCCTTTCTGAACGCATAAAACGATCCTCACAACGATGCCACACCTTCCGTCCCGCGGTGTCATCTTCACGGTTCATCAACCGCGAAGTTCGTCCGTGGAAACGCCCGAGATGTTGTGAAAAATGCGCGGCATCCTTCAGGAAAACGAGCACATGATAATGATTGGGGAGCACACACCAAGCGGGGCAGTGAACGTTATTATCCTTTATGGTGTCTAATAACTCCTTTTCCAGCCACGCTAAACGCTCCGGTGTATTCAGTATGTGCTTATGTTCATAACACGCAGCGGAAACAATGCGGTATGCGTTATCTTTTCCGATATGAGGTGGTCCGTGCCAGGGATAACCGCGAGCTTTGCGAATCCCGACCACATGCTCACGCCTTTCAAAGCGCATCTGACGATATCTATACAATTCAAGATCCTTACATACGTTTCGGATTGCTAATGTTCCGCCTGAAGGCGGAACTACAAACCCGCTCGTAGTACCTACTTCAGTAGGTCTGCCCCGGCTCGTAGTACCTACTTTAGTAGGCCGGGTTCGTAGTACCGACTTTAGTCGGTACTCAGGATGCTACATACACATATTCCGCCTGAAGGCGGAACTACAAGCTGGGGGCGCTTGCTATAATTATGTTTACCGTTTGCCATTAAGTTCGTAGTACCGACTTCAGTCGGTGCTAAGAATGTTAAATGGGCAGGTTCCGCCTGAAGGCGGAACTACAAGCCCGTTGGTAGTACCGGCTTTAGCCGGTCGGGTTCCGCCTGAAGGCGGAACTGTAAGCCCAGCTCAACATAAAAGCATTCGTTTAATCGCCACACAAAGTCACGAGAAGTCACCAGACCAATCACCTGGTTCCTATTGCCTTCAATATTCATCATTCAGCATTCAATATTAAACACCCCCGAACTCTAAACCCTCTTCCCTCACTCCTCCACATCGAGCTGGCACACGCGGGCCACTTCCGCCTCGGTCGTAATCTGAGCTCGAACTTTTTCTTCGCCATCCTTCTGGAGGCTCTTCATGCCGTTCGCTTTGGCAATGGAGCTGATCGTGTTGGCGTCCCGTTGTTCGTTAATGGCTTTGCGGATATCTTCGTCCACCTGGAGCCATTCGAAGATGCCGATACGTCCACGGTACCCCGTCCCGGCACAGTTTTTGCATTTTCGCGTTTCACCGGTCGACGCGTCACGGGTCTGCTGCACACCTTCCCCGTTGCACTGCATACACACACGCCGGACGAGTCGCTGGGAAAGTACGCCCAGAAGTGCTGAAGACAGCAGGAAATTCTCCATTCCCATCTCCTGGAGACGACTGATGGCCCCTGCCGCGTCGTTTGTGTGCAGTGTCGTCAGTACCAAGTGTCCTGTAAGGGCGGCGTGAATGGCTATCTCCGCCGTTTCGCGGTCCCGGACTTCGCCCACCAGAATGACGTCAGGGTCCTGACGAACGATATGGCGTAAGCCCTGGGCAAAAGTCAAGCCGATCTGCGGTCTCACCTGGATCTGCGTCACGCCCGGCAGCTGGTATTCGATAGGATCTTCCACGGTCACGATCTTCGTGGATGCTTCATTCAGCATGTCCAGAACGCAGTAAAGAGTGGTTGTCTTCCCGCTTCCTGTGGGGCCTACGACAAGGATCATACCGTAAGGATTTTTGATGGTCGGTTCAAATTTCGCGCGTGTATCGTCATCAAGTCCGAGATGCTTCAGGTCAAACAGGGAAGCGTCTTTCTGCAACAGACGAAGCACAATACTTTCGCCGTACATGGTAGGTACCGTGCTTACACGAACGTCAAGATTGTGCGAAGCCATATTCAAGTCTATGCGACCGTCCTGAGGCAAGCGGCGCTCAGCAATGTTCATCCCTGCGAGAAGTTTCAGCCGGGACGCGATCGCCGGATACTGCGTCAGTGGCGATGTCTGCATCGTATGAAGCACACCGTCAATGCGGAAGCGGATATTGAAATTGCTTTCCCCCGGCTCAATATGGATATCACTGGCCCCCATCTCCAAGGCTTGTTTGAACGTATCGTTGACGAGTCGAACGATGGGCGCTTCGTGGGCCAGGCCGCGCAAGGCTTCTTCGCTCTCTTCGCCGGTGACCTGCGTATCTTCCGTTTCGCTTAACGAGGTATCGTAATGAAGGCTGAGTACGCGTTCAATCATGGTTCGGCGTCCCAGGACAAACCGAGGCTGACGCTTCAAAGTGCCCAACCACTGCTGGGCAAGCAAGCCCAGTTGGTAAGGTGTTCCTACAGCAATCGTCACCGTATCCGCTCCCCATGAGACGGGCACAGCGTTCCAGTGGGCCAGATAATCGTACGTGACGTCCGGATAAACATCCAGATTCTGCAGTTCCTCTTCATCGGCCACGCGCAGGCCTGTGACTTCGCTATATGCCCGGAGGATGTCCTCTTCACTGCAACGACCTTCGTCGACAAGGCGCCATTCAGCCATGGGCACATTCCCGAGACGCTCTGTGTCTGCCGCACCGGCACCCAATTTTTCCCGCAGGCGAGCCTGCACCTGCTCGGCCAAAGTCGTATCGGGCGGCAAAGCAGGAAAGTATTGCACTCCCCCTGCTTCCGTACGCGCCTCCGTGTCATTGTTCGTTGTCTGGGTCATGGTTGGCTATGTGCGTTTGTTGGTTTATGAGGTCGTGCCTTATATCTTTGTCGTTACCGCGCCATATCGTGCGTTTCCCATCCGCACACCGGTATTAAGCCGATAAAGACTCGATGCAGCAACTACGTAGCGTCCAGAGCATTCTCTCGTATAAACTTCGGTGCGGCCTTGCCGCAGCCCCGAGTTATAAAACACTTTCCGTGAAAGGCCAAAATGCCCTCGGGGAATAATTTCGGGGGATGTAGATAACCTTCCACTACACATTGCGCTCGAGGCCGAGCGCATCCCCAGGTTCAATTGCTCCTTGACAGTTTACAGAAAATCACAGGTTTGTTTGTAGCACATCGCCGTTCACACGACCTCTTTTCGGCAATCTCCTTCGACGATCAATATAATACCGATCGCTTCATGGGAAAACGGATCGGGCTCTATGCGTCTTTGAGGGGGCACAGATGTTCCAGCAATGAACAAGCATACAGCCTGAGTTTTTATCTCTCCTGAGTTTTCGCTTCCTTTGTATCATCACCCATCTGGGTTCTGATTTCATTCAGCGCGTTCTGATAGCGCTGCGCAAGGATATTCGTTGTTTGTTGGTTCTCTATGACATTCACGCTGACCAGAACCACAAGCTCGTTGCGGGTACTGCTTGTTTCGTTAGTGCGGAAAAGCTTCCCTAACAGTGGTATTCCTTTCAGAATCGGCACCCCGGTGTGTCCTTTCGTTGTCTGATTTTCGATGAGACCGCCCATCAATACCGTGCCCCCATCCGGAGCGACGAGCGTGCTTTTCAGATTCTTCTTTGAAATAGTGGGTGAGCTTTCCTGCGCAATGGTTGCTCCTTCCTGCTGTTCAGCGATACTGGACACCTCCTGCTCAATATCCAGGGTGACCTGGTTCCCTGCGGTGATATGGGGTGTAACGGTCAGCATCACACCGGTGTCCCGGTATTCGATATCGGTATTGATATTATTCAGGTTATCTGTATCATCGCGCTCGGTACTGGTTACGACGGGCACTTCCGCGCCGACATTAATCGTGGCCTCCTCATCACTGCTCGCAACGATCTGAGGCGCTGACAGGATGCGCACATTACTCTTCCCGGCCACAGCCGTAAGGAAAGCACGTTTATTAATATTCTTCTGCAGGAGCAGCGAAATGCCATTCCCTATCGAGAATGCACTCTGACCCGTCTGGTTTCCGTCCCCAAATCCCGGGGTGCTCGGGGCGTGGTTCATCCCGTGCGAAATCACGTAGTCATTAAACTTCTGCTGAGCTGCGTAACCGAAACCGAATTTCAGGCTGTCGGTTAAACGTACCTCAGCCACATAACCGGTAATCGCTACTTGTCTTTTCGGGAGGTCCAGGCGTTTTAAAACAGCTTCAACCATGCTGTATGCGCGATTTGTCGTACGGATCGTCAGTCGATTCTGTTCGCTGTCGGCGTAAATCTGCACCGGGGTATCAAAGATACTTTCCGACGTCCCGGCCTCTTGAGCTTCTTGACCCCCGCCCGAAGGACTCGGCGGCGTCGCTTGTCCTTTTGCTTTTGCTTTTCCGGACGTTGACTTCTCCGTCTCCCGCCGCACTTGGTGCTCGGTTGTGGCTGTATTAAAAAAAGTCCCCAAAGCTTCAGACAAATGCTCTGCCGTACTATGACGCACATTGTAGAAGAAAATACGTTGCTGTTTTCCCCGTTCCTCTTTGTCGAGCAGGTCCGCCCATCGTTTCACTTCATCCAGCACTTTGGGGAGTGCCGCGGACGCTACCACGACCTCAACAGCCGGCACGGCCGTCAGCTTTATTTTGCCCCCCGACGGCCCTTTACCACCACTTACAGGATAACCCAGTACAGGCAACACCATCTTCAACTGCTGCACCATGTCTTCGGCCTTAATGTTCCGAGCCCGGATCACCACGTAGGGCCAACGGCTTTCGCCCTGGCTGTCCAGCTTCTGGACCAGTTTGCGTATCTTGGGCATATTCATCGGGGATTCCACGATCAGCAACTTATTGAGTCGGGCAATGTCTGTAACGGTGGCGCCCTTGGTCATAAACGGCTTAATTTTGGAAATAATCTTTTGGCTCTGCGTATGATACACAGGGAGCAACGCCACCTCCACATTCGCCTGCGGATCATGGTCGACCAGCAACTGGCGCTCACGGGACATTTTTTCAAACGGCAGAATCTGGATGAACCCCGGATTTCGAGAGGCGTACGCGCCTGCAAGCCACAGGATATGTTCAAACATTCGCCATGATTCCCGCGCGGACATTTTCGAATCCACCGTCATGGTCACAGCACCTTTAACACCCGGATCGATGTTGTAACTGAAGCCGAGGAGTTCGGCGAAAAGCGGAACAACTTCGGTCAAAGGCGCGGCATCAAAATTTAAACTCACATCCAGCTCCTCTTCAGGATCCTCAACATCGTCGATCAGCTCGCTCGGGTATTCCATCTCCGGCATTTGGGGTTTTTCTCGTTCTGCTTTGCGCTCCGGCAGTTCAAGCTTTTCCTCAACGGATTTACCTGCTTCAGGAACAATCTCTCCCGGTTTCAAAGGGGTTTCTTCCGGAGCTTCGGCCTTCGGCGGCTCCGGCCCACCGGGAACAACATCCTGAACGTCGGATTGATCCGACGCATCCTTCCCGCCGGAGCTGGACGAGGAGGATTCCACCGCATCATCTCCCTTTTCTGAAGAAGGGGATTCTCCTGTACCTTGCCCCCACGTATACGGATGAGCACATAAGAGCAGGAAGACGAAAAGAACGCCCATTGTCCTGGGCCCTGATATGTTACAGCGAAAAAAGTGTTGAACTTTCAACATTCGGTTTATCCTTTTCTCTTTGTTTTTTGACAGTCATTGCCCTTCTTCCTGTCGAGCTTTGCGACGCTTTTCCAGAATCCGCCGACGGGCTTCCAATGCCCGTTTAATCCGTTCCCTCTTTGTCAACTCTTCGTCTTCTTGACGTTTCTTTTGCTGACCCTCAGCTTGACCACGTTCCTCGTCAGCCTCCGAATCCGGCGCGCCGGGGGCCGGAGGAGGTGGCGGTGGTTCAGGTTTGTCCTCTTTCTCTTCCTTTTCCTGCTGACGTTTTTTTCTCTCTTTTTCTTTCTGCTTTTCAGCCCTTACAGCCTCCTTCCGTCGTTTTTTACTGGCACTGTCAGATTTTGTCAGTGTGAGTTCACGCGTTTCATCACCTCGACTGAGTGTGACTTTATCCAACGCGATATCGGTCACCTCGAACCCTGTATCCTGGACACTGTCGTTTAACCGATAAACGTTCTTTTTCAAATCTTTTTTATCACTTCTTCCGCCACGTGTCTTCTTGACCCGGATCACGGTAGCGGATTTATCTCCTATCCGGCCGAGACCGATCAATTCCATTTCAAAGCGCTCTTGCTTACGCTCCGGTTCGTCATCTTCGTTCTCTTCCTGCTCGAGTGAAACAGCTTCCGTGCGCTCGGGTCGAAACAGTGTTCGCTGCCACAGCGTATCCATATGCTGCCCGAGCGCCGCCCCGCCATCATCCTGGGGCTTTTCTCCTGGCACGGTCTCTGTCTCACCCTCAGAGACTCCTTCTATTTCTTCGGGTTGCTCAAACATCTGCTGCCGTTCAGCTCCACCAAGCCATACAGTGGTGGCCGTGGCCAGTACAACTAAACAGACGTTTAACAACCAGTAAAACGTACTCATGATGAAGGAACCTGTTCTTTCTCAAATATAAACCGGGTAGCTTCAGGCGTAAGAACAAAGGTTTTGAGTTTGCCGCTGATCCGTACATTGCGCGGATCCTTGCGCTTGTCCGGTCGTATAGTGCACCGATCCCAGTAGAAATGGTGAGAGCTTTGAGCCATCTGCGCCAGTAACTTACTGAACTCCTGCATAGACGTATTCAATTGGATGGAAAACATGACTTCGCGCACAAGCTCAGAAGCTTCGTTCACCTGTATGCCCCCCATGCTGTCAAGAGTTACTTGCGCGTTTTGGGCCAGCTTTTTGAACTCATTCTGCACAAGGACTTTCGGGTTTTTATCGGAGGACGCCGGCCAGAATGCGCCGGCTTGGGCCTTCAGTATTCTGCGTTGCTTTTTATACTTTGCCTGTTTCTTCTTCAGTATCGCCAACTCACGTTGCAGCTCTTCCGTTTTCGACTTTTCGTCGTCGATATTGCCAGGGGTCGGCAGCCGGTTCATCGGTATTTCCAGCCGCGTCGCGGCTACAGCAACGGCAAGTATGACAATAAGCGCTATCCCGATTTTATGAAATCGTCTCAAGGTTAATCCTCTTGTCTGACTTCTTCTTCCGTATTTTCGCCGTCTGCAGCATTCGATGAGGAATTCCCGCTTTGTACTGTGCCGCTTTCGTCGTCGGCATACAGACGAAAATTGATGGTCATCCGATTATCGGCGTCAATTTTTCTTCTTCTGGGCACCACATCCGCCAATACAGGAGATTCTTCCCATTTCTGCGTAAGATTCACGTCCCCTTTTTCCGTAACCACTTCTATGGACATTTTCCCGTCCTGCCAGGAGAAGCGGCGCACCCAGCTCCCGTTGTCCGTGCGGCTTGTCAACGACAGCAGGCATTCCCCGAGGGATGGACGGCTGATGCTTGCCTCTTCCAGTTGCGTTTTAACTTTCCGCAGCTGTTCAAGCTGTTCTTCCGGCGTGCGGGCTTCGGCGATCCGCTCTTTCAGCCTCTCATTACGTTCTTGTAGTTGCCGGTGATGGTCCAGAGCTGCCAAGCCGTACTTTGCGCCGTGATACCCACCAAATCCCACCAGATACAACACCAGAAGCAATAACACTGTCTGCGCTACACGGTTCCGTCGGGGACGCAGTGTTTCCGGAAGACGCAACCATGTGGCTTTATCCTTATCTGCCGTTCGTGAAACACCGTACATGCCCAGTACCACGGCAGAGCTGAAAGACGCCTGTTCACGCATCGGCCGCTGTTGTAAGGAGCCCGGATCAAAACCTTCTGCTTCCAGTGCCCCCTCTGGTATTCCGAACCTTCTCTCTTCCTTTGCCGGCGCCGCTGCACAGTCTCTGAAGCCGTTTCCCGTATCCCGGTACCAACCTTCGCCGTCAGCCGGAAAGCACACATCATAGCCGGAAAGAACCGGGTCCAGCGCGGCGACCGGCGATATCAGTATATCCACCCCGGCGACAACGCCCCGGACAGCTTCAATCCAGTTCTCCCACTCCTCCTGAGGAAGATAGAACAAACGTACATGCTGCTGGCCGGCTTCGGTTTTTCCTATGACTCTGTAGCCCCAGAGGATTTTATCCAATGACAGCGGACAGTACCTGACAAGTTCATAACGCAGTGCCTGCGCCTGTTCATCGCCTCGGAGAGCAGGCACAGCAATATCCATAAAGCCGCCTGTAGAGCCCCCACCCCCGGCAACAATCTGATCAGCAGTATTGGCTTTGAGTTCAGCAGCCCCGGTGATAAGTTTCCCTGACAGCGATTCTCCGCTTTCGGGGCCACTCCGCCAGGACGCAAGGACCCGAAAATGCGCAGACGTCCCCTGCACGCGTACCCCGTAACACTCCGCAGAAAAGTTCCAGGCCAAAGCAACACATGTTTTTGAAAACGGGGCCATTCCGTCAGTATACCACCTTTTGCCAATTAGATATTAAATCACCCTTACTGTAATGCAGATTGTCCGGTTCCGACTCCCGAGTCAGTACCAATTTTCGTTCAATGTCGCCCCGATGGGCGACCGCCTCAACCGTGACGATACCCGACTCCCCAAGTGAGAAATTGCGCTGAATACGCGTATAGAGCTCAGGGGCAAGGACATCGCGCAGCGCCATAGACTCCTCCTGTACGCTTCGCCTGGCTTCCAGTACTGTCTCAAGCTCGGGCGGGCTCAGCTCCAGTTTTCGACGCAGTTCTTCCGCTGAGCTGGAAAAGAAGGAAGGCCTACGACTCTTCCCCAGAAAACTTCTCCCGCGACCATCGGGAGGTATGATACGAAGCCGGGGCCTTGGTCGCTTACCCGTTTTCGGCGTCGTACTGAACAGCTCCGAAACCTGCGGCACCCAGTACACTTCTTCACGAAATTGCAACTCACCATTGCGGGGCATCAGCCTGTAGCCCTGTTCCCGGTACCCGTCTTCCTCCATCCCGTATAGACGCACAGCGTTTCCCTTATCCCGATAGTCCTGCAAAGCGTGCAGAAAAGTTTTCAGGTTGCGATTCTGCTCACTCTCCTCGTTCTTATTTATACGCTGCTGAACAATCTTCTCCGCATTTCCCCCAAACAGGTTAAGACCACGATTCGCGTCCAAAAGACTCACCTCCACCTCAAGACCATTCGCTTCTACCTGGTGCACTTTTCCGTCCGCGTACCAGTTTTCAAAAGCCGCACTTGTCAATAATTGCGGCTGCCTGCTTCCGAGTTCCTCATGGCGGGCAGGAAAACGTTGCCGATGTGCGAACCAGAGCCAGTAGGAACGGGCCGCGGCAGACTCGGCGGCGTATCTCAGCTTATTCCGTGTGACCAAAGTCTTAGCTTCCAGGGCTGTTACTTCACTGGTGCTGGTCATGTGCGCTGCAAGCACCGTGATCACCGCAAGCCCGCCCATTACCAGAATGAGGGCGATCCCTTTTTCTTTTTTTCGATCGGTAGATACCATACTGCGACAGAAAATCCCGCTCCAATTTCCACAAGATTTACGGCGTTAAACAGGACTCACCACCGTGCCTCTTCGTCACCGACCATTCCCAATCCTGTAAAACCCAGGGCTGTTCATCCGTTTCGGCGAGGCACATTGCATTTGCATTCAACGAACACGCATGCCTTTGAATCCGAACACAACAGGGATCACGACCATCTCGTTCCGTAAACCGGAAGTGATGTTTAAGACAAAATTCACGCCTTCATGTTCCGCCGCCTTTGCCGGTTTTCGGAGGGCTCCAGGAACCGAAACGCTCGAACGATCCATTGCCGGCGGTACGCCTGAGCCATGCTTCGCGACGCCCATCGTCCCAAGTCACGCTGAGCCCCACGGCCACCGGCAGTTCGGTCCGCGGCGGGTCAGCCATATTCGGATCCCACTGATTCCGCCAGAAAAGCCCTTCCTCAGGATGCCAATCCGCATAATAAAAGCGCACAGACTTTATATCTTCCGCCAGGATACTGCGTTTCATATTTCGTCCCGCCGCCGTGGCATCGATGAAAGGACGACTCTGATAGTCAGCGATAAATTGCCCGTCCTCCACGCTGAGGCGCACAAATTTCAGTCCTCCTTTACGTAAACGCTTCACACGTTGGCGATAAGCGATTCTGATACTACGCATCTGGCCATAAAACACCGGCACTTTTTCACCTTTTTCGTTTCGCCATACGAACGGAACAGCATTTGACAGAATGCGGTCAAGCGTCCGCCCAACCTTCATGGTCTCACGGAGAGAATTCTGCTCTTCCAACAAACCGGACCACGAAGAAGTGATGTTGTTGGTCGCAAAGAGCAGCAGCGTGGCCACAAGCGTCAGCAGCGCCATTGCAATAACCAGTTCCAACAAGGTGAACCCGGCTGCGACTGGTCCAGCTTCACTGTAGAATTTTTTCCGGCACGATTTTTTCAACGGTATTCTCTGCCACAACTTCATTCCTGAGCCCGATCACCCGGATTTCATACCGAGCCAGAGTGAATTTATCCTTTTTTCCTTGGGCGTATTCCGGGAGATTCTCCACACGAATCAATTCGCATTCCGCGCGAAAACCTTTCGGCAACAACCATCCCGGAACTGTTGCATCCGGGCCTGCACTCAGAAAAAACTCTGTAGCCTGGTCCAGGTTGTGCTGCCTTGCCCAGCGTTGTTCAGCGCGCAGAACGCGGCTTCGGGCACCGCTGACAATACTTAACGCCACCGTCAGAGAAATCCCCAGAATGGCCATAGCGATAAGGATTTCCAAAAAGCTAAAAGGCTTGCGCTTATAGTGTTTGGCAAAAGCTTTCCACATTCTGAACTCTAGGCGGTTGCATTCTGAGTCAACGTAAACCTGAACTGCTTGTACTATACTACCTGAACTGTACATACAGTCGGCGTTTCTCTCAGCGACGGAACCTGAAGATTGAAGGCCGGCGATGCTAAGATAGACCGCAACCGACAACGTTCATTTCGGCCTGACTTTCGGATCGGATTCGTCAATAATCTCAATTTTACTTCATATTTTATGACATTACTGGGTTGACAATGTGTTTTACCTACATTAGATTTATAGTAATCATGAAAGGGGAACAGTTTTTGGCCTTCTCATACGGTGATCGGAACGTATGGCCGAACTAAGTTCTGAAAGAGGGAGAATACCTTCACGCCGCACGAAAAGAAGTTCCGGCGAGACTTCTCACACGTCAACGATTCGAGTTAAGGTGGCCTCAGCCACCCGAAAGAGAACCCAAAAAAAGAAAAAAGAAGAGGGGAAATCATGGGAGAAACATGGAGTAACACAGCAGTGCAATTGACGGAGTATGTTCCTAACATTGTAGGAGCGCTGGCCATTCTCGTAGTGGGCTGGATCGTCGCCGCACTGGTAGCATCGGGAGTGAGAAGGATTCTTTTACATACTTCCTTCGGGGAACGGCTCGGCCAATGGCTTACCGGGAAAGAAGGCAGAAAAAGGGTAGATATTGAGAACACAGCCTCACGCATTGTTTATTACCTGTTGCTGGTCCTGGTTTTCGTGGCGTTTCTCCAGGCGTTGCGCCTAACGCTTGCAACGGAGCCGCTGAACGAAATGCTGACCCAGGTATTCATGTACCTGCCCAATCTGGTAGGCGCTATCATTCTCCTTTTGGCCGCGTGGGTTGTAGCAACCATCATGCGACTCCTGGTTCTAAAGCTCGCAGACATCACAAAACTTGACAAGCGGATAGACCGGGAATTTGAGAGTGAAGAAACACCAGTTATATCGGAAACGCTGTCAGAAGTCGTATACTGGCTTGTCATTATCGTTTTCCTGCCGGCCGTTCTGGGTGCCCTCGGTCTTGAAGGTATTCTCGAACCCGTTCGGGAGGCCGTACAACACGCCTTAACGTACCTCCCCAATGTTTTTGCCGCAGTATTGGTTCTTGGGGCCGGCTGGATTGCTGCCCGCGTGCTTCGACGGGCGACAGCCAGGCTTTCCTCCTCCGCCGGCGTGGATCGTGTAAGCGAGCGGGTAGGTCTTCAGGAAACCATGGGCGAAAAACCGCTCTCTCAGACGATCGGATTGATCGTATACGTACTGGTCCTGATCCCCGTCCTCATCGCAGCACTCAACGCGCTGAAGATTGACTCGGTCACTGAACCGGCCAGCAATATGCTCAACATTATCCTCCAGGCATTGCCGGCTATCTTTGCGGCTTCTCTCATCCTGGTCATATCCTACCTCATTGCACGCATCGTGTCGGGTCTTGTCACCACGGGACTGAGCGGCGTCGGATTCGACAAGCTCCCTGCCCGCGTCGGCCTATGGCGGGAACCACAAAAAGGCGAGAAGACCCCTTCGCAGATTGCAGGATGGGCCACCTTATTGGCCATTATGCTCTTTGCTGCAATTGAAGCGGCCAACGTACTGAACTTCAGCGGCGTTGAACAGCTGCTGGCCCAGATTACAGAGATTTTCGGCGCCGTACTCTTCGGCCTGGCTATCTTCCTTGTGGGCGTCATCCTGGCGAATGCCGCAGGTAGTGCCGTTGCGCGCAGCAACATCCCTCAGAACAATATCGCCACCTTTGCCACAAAGGCGGCGATCCTCGTGCTGACAGGCGCGGTCGCATTACGCCAGATGGGCATTGCCAACGAGATCATTATTCTCGGATTCGGCCTGTTCTTCGGCGCGATAGCGGTCGGTATGGCAATCGCCTTCGGTGTCGGCGGCAGAGCCGTAGCAGCCAGAAAGCTCGAGGAGTGGACACAAGCATTCGAGCAGGAAGGCAAGTCGAAAGGCTCATCGAGTAAATCCTCGAAGAGCTGACCTCTTCTGACAGCTCCAACGCAAACAACAAACTTCGGCTTCGTCGCGCTGCGGCCGGCGAAGCCGAATTTATTTGCTACCTGCCCATACCGCGGCTACAGTTATCCTGAAGCAACAAGTATTGACGCCGACGTTCACTGTGCATAAGTGCGGAAACGGGAAATATGGAGTATATGAGCACCCTGCTCGCAACGATTGAAGAGTTTGTCAAAACCCACAGCACCATCTTCGGCACCGTTAGCGGACTATCCTTGGCGCTGTTGATTCTCACCTTATTGATCATGCCAATCGTACTGATTCGTCTGCCCGCCGACTACTTGACACATGCCGAAAGAAAAGTCATTTACCGGCAAATTCATCACCCCCTGATAGGCTTCCTGATATTCACCGGCAAAAACATCCTCGGCGTGTGCTTAATCGCACTGGGGATTCTGATGCTTCTCACCCCCGGTCAGGGACTCCTAACCATCCTCGCCGGGATTGCGGCAGGTAATCTTCCCGGCAAATACCGGTTGGAGCGCTGGCTGCTTACGCGGAAGGCCGTATGGCGGAGTGTACAGTATCTGCGTCAAAAAGGCGGTGTCGAACCTATGCAATGGCCTCTTTGAGAGGTTATCCCTCTGGAAAGTCAGAAATAGTAACCGAAGTTTATATTGAACCGGTATTCCCATTCGTCAGTCGGGTTCGCCCCGAACCTGTTACTGCTGAACCCGGGGGCAGGATTCGATCCGTATCCAGCCTCATTACCAACAAAATCGTTGCCGTTGGAGAATGCCAGATCGGTGTAAATATACCACCCTCCGCTGGCCCAGGCAGAGCCTAACACGAACATTTCGCTGTCATGAAAATCGTCTTCGGTTTTCATTATCGAACTGTATTCGACGTAAGGCGTGATCGAGTCCAGCCACTCAATTTGCGGCGTCCTGTAATTGTAGGACAGCGACAGTGCCGGAATCCACGCCTCTGCAGCCACGAGTGTCGGGAAGTCATAGGCGCCGAACTGGATCAGTTCGTCAGTCCCGAGCGGCTGGGCTGCATCAACGTCGTAGGCGTAATACGTCAACTGCTGTGCTAGCGTCCAATTCTTCCATTTACTCACCGCATGCAACGATCCTGCATAATGATCGCCGTCGTCCTGGGCACCGTTGCTGTCAAGCTGTCCGTACTGAAGTGAACTGCCCAGGCCGATGTCAACACTTCCCGTTTTCCAGCAATAAACCGCACGGACGTTGACCTGGTTCCTCTCTTCGTAGCCACTTCCCGTTTCATCAACCACGTCGTACGAATAACGGACGCTGTCGTCAGAAAAATTTTCACCGAAAAAAGAACCTTCATCCGCATAGTAATAGGCCACATCGAATGTCCAGTTCCCGGAGGGTTTCGTGTATTTAACCCCCAGATCCATATCGTCAGCGAGGCCCGCATAGTAGTGCTGGTCAAACAGCCAGCTTTTTGAAACCCCATAAGGCCCTGGCCCGAAAGGCACTCTGTTCAAGCCGAACTTAACTTTACTGGCATCCTCAAATTCATACCCGAGCCACCCCGTGTGCAGAAAATTGTAACCGTCATGATTGCTGGCGCCATATCCGGGATAAAAACGATATTCCGCCTTCCCGATCCATGGTCCTTGTTCAAAGTCCACATTCAAACGGAACGTATCCAGCGCAAAGGTGCCGCCGTCATCTTCCGCACGAGACGGCCGGTCCAGTTCCGGAACATAATCCCCGAACGTATAATTCACCCGCATGGCTCCACCTATTTTAAACGGGCCGAATCGGATCTCGTTCGCCAGCTGATCCTCAACCTCCGCATACTTGTTCTGGGCGACCTCTTTCTGACGCCTGGCTTCTTCTTTTTGGGACCGCACGTTTTCCAACCGGGATCGCGTTTCCTCTAATTCCTGCTGGAGTTTCTCGAGCTTCTCCTTCAGCTCCTGCTCCGACTGGGCCGGCGCAACGGACACCCCGACAAACGAGAAGAGTACAAAGACCAGGAAATATCCGGATAGGGATGATTTCTTATGGTTGGAACACCACATAGCTCGACTCCTTCTTGCTATTCACAATCGTATATGGAAAACCAGACTGCTTCAATGGACGTATTCAGTCCTGCCCCTATTTATCACTTCGTAAAACCCGAAAGTGCTCATTGTCCAGCGCAAAGCGCTCCTTTAAAGCAGAATGCGGTGTAAAGTTACCCCCGTGTAAACTATACCATATTCACAACACAGATCCATGCCTGAACAAGCGGATTGACGATGTATGTCGTACATACATTGGCGCTAAAAGACCGTCGCCGCGGCTGATGAATAACGGCATCCGGTATAGCGACAGAATAACCAAAAAGATCAGATTGTTTGAGATCGCACAGCTATGGCTGATGATCAGCAGAACGCGGACACGCTTGCCTCGCAACATCACCCCCCTTCTCTCAGACACTGCCTGCAGCGTTGGCGCTGGCTTCGGAGGAAAGTGAACGAGTACGCCGATGAACACGCCTTTACCCTTCCTCTGTGGCGGGAGGAACTGAACCATCACACACAACGGCTGACTGCGCGCCTTGATTTAGCCGAAGCCGAACGCCGCCTCGCCGCACTCATACTCCACAACAGCATCTGGCGATCCACCGTAGCTACGGTTCCATTCAACCGCCGAGTCCTGCTTTTACCGCAGTGCCTCCGGACCAGGGACGTCTGCCTCGTCACAACAGCCGAATCCGGCCTGCCGGGTGAAGAATGCAGACACTACTCGCTGGAGCGGCTTCAGCACGAAGCCGAATGCATGGGTTACGAAGTCCTGGTCGCCGAAGAAACAGCACCGGCAGAAAGATTGGTTCGAGGTGGAGAACCGGATGCTTTCATCAGGGTAGACTGTCTCGAAAATCTTGAGGAATCCTTCCCCTCAGTCGTGCCTGATGCTGTTCCGGCCTTAGGTATACCATTGCTTAACGAAAGGGGCAGTAAAACGACCCTGGACGCAGCGTGGCTGATGAATTTTCTGCATCTGCGTTCCGTCGAGCGCCCGTATCAACGTATCCCTATCGACCACCTCAGGGAAAAAGTCGAAAAATGGTTTTCATCCCACGCAGTACGCACAATCATGGGCGAGCCGGACAATGCCACCGCACGCATGGCCCGGGAATGGCTTACCAAATCCGGTAAGCGCTGGCGCCCTTTACTTACAGCGGCAGTATTCGATGCCCTCGCCGGAAACGGGGCACACCAGGTGCCGGCATCGCTACAAAAAGCAGCTCTGGCCACAGAATGCTTTCATAAGGCTTCTCTTATCCACGATGATATCGAAGATAACGATAACACCCGGTACGGCGAAGAGACACTGCATCGACAACACGGCGTGTCGATAGCTCTCAATACCGGCGACTTCCTGATCGGTGAAGGCTATCGCCTTATCTGCGAGTGCGATGATCTGGCGCCGATTGAAAAAAACCGCATGCTTGCCGCCGTCAGCAGCGCTCACCGGAATCTGTGTATCGGTCAAGGGGAGGAATTAAACTGGCGCAATGATCCTGTTCCCCTATCAATACAGAGTGTCCTGGATATTTTCCGTTTAAAGACAGCGCCTATCTTCGAAATCGCATTGCGCGCGGGCGCCATATGTGCCGGGATGGAAGAAAACCTCTGCCCAACGCTGTCCAATTTTAGTGAACATCTGGGCATCGCCTACCAGATAACCGACGATATACAGGATTTTGAGAATGATACCGGAACCTCCGACGTACTACGTCCTTCCCTGCTGTTGGCTCTGCTGTGGGAAGAATCCGACGAAGATACCCGGGACCGTATCCAGCAAGCGCTCAGCACGAATGCTCCACAAAACGTACTCCCTCAGTCCACCCCACAGGCGGAAATACAGCGCGCCGACACCCAGGCACGGGATCTGCTCGCCTTTCATCGGAACAAGGCGCTGAACGCCCTGCAACCGCTCAACTCCAGGAGCCTGAAAAGACTGTTGACGTGTGTAGTGCACAGGATTGTTTCCCAGATCTGAAAACTGAAAATGCTACAGCCACCCCCTAAACCATTGCCGTCCGCCTTGCCCGCTTAGCAGGGTTCAACCTAAAATCCGCAAATTTAGGTTCAAGAATCCGATCCCGATGCGCGCGATCCGTGCCACGCCCTCCCCGTTCACTACAGTCTTACAGGTATCTGCCTGATTTGAAATATTCGACTTCTTGTGGTATACTGTATTAAGTTCTCTGAATTAAAGACTACTATTGTTCAAGCATATGAGCCGACATAAAAAAGTTCTCATCGACCTCCACGACCAAGCCTTGAAAAACGGTCTCATTGAACAGATTGACAGCGATTGGACCACCGACCTGCACGCCACTTGTGACACGGCGGAACTCGAAAATGTGGATCTCGCTGTCGTCTCCAGGGCCAGCCTGTTAAACCGATTGCCGAAGGGAACTCTTACCATATTCGCAGGGCAACCCCCGGAAGGCGCGGCACCCCCCTTCGTAGTAGCATCCCCTAACTTGAAAGCCTTACGCGAACAGGTACATCATGCCTTGCAATATCACAGGATTATGAATGTAAATCAGGCGGCTTCAGGCTCAGCGGTTGAGCAATCGCATACTTCAGAAGGACCGTTACTTACACTGTCACGACAGTTGCAGCAACTCAAACGACAAGGGGAAATGCGGATCTCCCTGGTAGAGCAGCTCCCCGTAGCCGTGATCGGTATAGATGACAATGACCTCGTGGTCCTGGCAAATGCTCGCGCACGGGAAATGATGCTCAACCGATCGGCTACCATATACGCAACCCCATACCATCAGGTGCTTCCCGACGAAATCTGCCGTTTCCTTCAGGATCCGGATAGAGAATCCGCCGAAGTCGAATGGGACGAGTTGACCTTTATAGCAAACAAAGATAATTTTGTCCTTGACAGCGAATATGCTGGAACTGTTTTAACACTGACAACGAACGTGCAGGACATACGTGGAGAATAACCTAACCCCGGAGAGGCTGATTTTGCCCTATGCCAACTGACGAATTACAACCCTATGAACACCTGATCGACGAATCTGCGTTGACCGCACCCCCCGCTATACTGCTCAAGGTGGTACACAGCCTGAATTCCGAGATGAGCACAGAACAGATCAGCGAAATCGTGGCCCACGAGCAAACGCTCTCGGCCCAGATTATGCGCCTGGCTAATTCCTCGTTCTTCGGGTTCAAGGGAGAAATCAACACAATTGAACGGGCGATAACTATTCTCGGCACCAGTATGGTATTGAACATTGCCTTGACCAGTTTCTTAGTTGGACAAACCCGATCCCTGCACCTCCATAATTGCGACCTGAATCAGTTCTGGCTCCACTCTTTCCTGGTAGCGGATTTTGCCCGTGAATTTGCGCACTCAACCGCTGAACAGAACTACGACGAAGCCTATCTTACGGGTCTGTTACATGACCTCGGTGCCTTGCCGCTTTATTCACAAGAACAGGAAAAAACAGACTTGTTTTCCAAACCTCATACGGCGGAAAACGTGGATGAGTATGAACGTGATAACTGGGGAATAACCTCTACAGAACTCACTTACCTGCTTTTGAAAAAATGGAATCTGCCTGAAAAAATTACCACGGCTGTCGCTGACTTCCAGAACGACGCACAGGAACGTACCCCGCTGGGCGCATGTCTTTTCTTCGCAAACGAATTCGCCAGTCTCATCACTAAGCCCTACAGAAAAAACCAGCTTACGCTTCAGAAGGCCGAGCAACTGCTTGAAAAAACGGAGCTATCCTGGGAACATTTGATCCACTACGCATCCAATCTGCCGTTGGTGGCCGCCCGTGGGCGTCAGATTATGGATACCATTTTACAAAATCCGCCGCCACGGAATCAGCTTCTGAACGAGGCACAGGTGACACTGATCTCGGAATCCGAAAAGTCACTGGTAAAAGCTCAACTGGAGTTATCAGGGTGCAATGTCGCGGCCGTATCCCCGGAACAATCGTTTCAAGGCCGGCAGAAAGACGATCAGCATGGAACCTCTGAGCAGGTTTCAAGCGATATTGGCGAGACCGCCGCCCATCAAAGCGAAAACTCGGCGGGAACCGTTCCCAGAGAACATCCGTTGAAACGCTTTTTCCGGCAACTTTTCAGGGAACATCAGAGGTCTCCCTCCATGAAGGACGCCCCCGCCGGAGAAAAGCATGAACACGCAACGCCATCCATCCAACAGCAGACTGAGGTGTGCTGGCATCCCATCGCCGTATTCGACCACGTCACCCCCCAACAGGAGCTCCCCCCGTTTGTTCAGCCGGTCGTTGTAACCAGCGAAGCAGATCCGCAGACCACGTACCCGACGTTGCACATCTTTTTCAGCGGGATAGAATTGGCCGAAGCGATAAGCGACCACGACGAGCAGAATCTCCCCCAAAATTCATAGACTTTGGCCGAGGCAACACCCACTTCCGCCCAGTACAGAACGCTTCCCTGCTGTCTACATTCACAAGACACCTTCGTATAATCCACGCCCTTCCTTACGGGCTCCTCCCCGGGACAGACACTTCTGAAACGCCCCCGCCCTTGTCCGGCCAACAAAAGTTAATATACGCTGCAGCAGCTGGTTAGCCCACAACCAACATTCCGGATCACCCACCGGATTGGATCATCTGATAAAGATCACCGGGTAACGTAAAAACAAACTCCAGGCGTCCAAACACGATTTCACTGTTCCGCTGTATCTGCATCTCTGTATGCGGTGTAAGTCTTTCCCCGTCTAGAAAAGTGCCGTTTGTCGAGTTAACATCTTTTATAAAGTAATCGGCTCGGGCTTTTTCCCTGATCTCAGCATGCTTCTTCGATACCGAATAGTCAGCGATCACAAGATCGTTTCCCTCTTCACGCCCTACACTGAACACCCCCCTGGGCGTCTCCGAATAAGGCGCCTTTCGAAAGGCAAAAATTGCACGCCCAATGCTGCTGTCCGGACCGGAACCAGCTTCTTTTTGTCCCTCTTTCTCTGAATTTTTGTCCTCCTGCAATACATAGTTTGGACGAAAACTCATCGTCTGACTTGCATCCGACGTGCCCTGCGACAAATTCCCTTGGATCAACTCCTTACCGACCAAGAAAGGGCGATCGCAAAACGACACAAACGTCAACTGGGCCACCCTGTGAATAAGGGATACCAACCCTTTATAACGCAACCGCCCATTACTTCGAACAAGCTGTGCTAACCGATCATCCATTCCCTACTCTCTTATCCTTCTCAGTGCGTAAACGGTACAGACGCCGCCACCGGCTCTTTCCAGGTACTTTACCATTCTTATTTTTCAAAACGACGCCGGAGTTCATCGAACTTTTTCCGGTTCTCCCCCGGATTTCTGCAAAATTGATTTTGCTTAGAATCGGAACGCCATGTTCTGGTCCACCGTCAAAATATACGCTACGGATAGTGGGCGTACTATACCCTGTTTTAATCAGCTAAGCGAAAAGAACCCCCCTGTTCTTCCCAGTATTCACAAGCCGGAGAGTTGCTTCGAGGAAGCTTCATTATAAAACCACACACGGCCTCACTTATTCGCACTGCGTTTGCATTTTGCATCTTGGGCTTTAAGTTGGTTATTGTGAAGTTCATAAAAGCACAGAATCGTAGCGGTGCAGGTAGAGCAAGCATTGAGCCGGCAGAAGGTCCCCGATATGCCGGCGGAATCTTCGTCATCGGGGGATAACAGGGAGTAAAGACTATGAGTAAAGCCCAAGACAACAACAAAGTGCGTGTCCATTACACTGGAAGTTTGGACGATGGTACGGAATTCGGTTCCTCGCAAGGAGAAGACCCAGTAGAGTTCACTATTGGTAACGATGAGATTATCCCGGGCGTGGAGAACGCCGTTAAAGGCATGGAGGAAGGAGAAGAAAAGCGCGTGAGTATTCCTCCGGAAGAGGGATACGGTGAACGAAGTGATCAGGCGGTAATGGAAGTCCCGAAGAGCGATCTGCCGGAAGATGTAGAACCTGAAGTCGGAACCGAACTGCAGGGAAAAACAGAAGACGGCAACACCGTACGCCTTCGAGTTACGGAAGTAAAAGACGAGTCTGTGACTGTGGATGCCAACCACCCGCTCGCAGGACAGAACCTGAATTTCGATATCAAACTGGTCGAAATCGTTCAATAAATAGCTCCCTTTGTAAGCTGAGGACGGCTTAAAAATACGGAAGGCTTTGCCACCGCAGGTCATTATCCGCTTTATCTGAGGCGGTTGAAATGTAAACCAATCTTCAGCCGGGAGCCACGTTACGACAAAAGCGATCGCCCTTTTTCAAGTGGAATACAGAAGCATGGCGGTCGGTACGAATTGAAAACGCTCGTCCTTCGCGCGCGTATACTCCCGTTTTCGAACATACGTTCCAATGTTAACGCCTGGCTCGTGGAAGAGAACTGCGTTCAGCGTGTCAAACTGCGTTCAGGAATTGCATTCAGCATGTCGTAAGCATCCATGCTGTAATCGTC
>CAJXKU010000026.1 GCA_913055945.1 uncultured Lentisphaerota bacterium
TGCCAATTTTTGCAAAAAAATACTTCAAGTGTGCGCCTCCCGAACAGAATTATGGCACGGGCAAAAAGCAACTCTCCCCGGGTGTTCAGTACTTCCCTCTCAAGTTTCCGTTTATCTTCAGGATCCTCATGAGACACGTCAAGTTCGGAAACAGTCGTCTCACTTCCGTCTTTGCTAAAATGGCGTATTGACGAAAGGTCGCCCTGTGTTGCCACAAACGGGGAATGCGTACTAACAATTTTCTGTCCGGTCGCACTAACGAGTTGTTGGTATAATTGGCGCTGTGCGTTCGGATGAAGATGGGCTTCGGGTTCTTCCAACGCGAGAATTGGGTGAAAAGGCCGGGGCGGTTGGTGGTGTGCCGCCCGTTTCTCCAGCCACGATACATATGCCTTATAGGTGAGCAGCGACGCCCAGCTTCGGGTTCCCATGCCGTGATAATTCAAGGGGAACCCCGAATCGTCGCTATCGTGGAAATTAACATCCACGCCCTTTGTTATGTCCCTCACTTTCTTGCTGACCGGCGTGATTTCCACTGCACCCGTCGCCGATGGAACCGTTTGGCTCAAGCTCTCCAGGTTCTTACGAAGATGCGTCATGACCTCACTCCGGCTCACAATATTTTCGTTTAGCGTAGCGAGCTGATCTTCGATCTCCCGCGCGTCTTTGGAAGTTATTTCCAGATTTGACAAAAGGCGTCCCACGTATGAATGCCTGCTGCGGAGATCGCCTACGAGATCTCGCTGCGCATCGATGAAGAACGACAATATCTCTTCCCACCGCGGGACACTGGCTTTGCCCTCGACTTCAGACTTTGTCCATTGATCTCGCTCCAGCCAGTCATTCAAAAGGAGGCGCTTGCACTCGAAATCGTTTCGGAGACGGTCATATGTAAACTTAGTCCGGAAAGCTACAAACTGCTTGCCGTCTTCATCTAAGCGAATCAAATCTCCGGCAAAGGCAGTAGTCAACCACGTATCGCCGAATTCCTCCAATCGGGTCCAATTCGAATCGACCGGCACAATGCGGCAGTCTATCAGAATTTCTCCGGATTCATCACCGCCGTTTGAAGCCATGCAAACGTCCTCGGGCGCGACGATGCGCCGATCTCCCCCCAACGCGAGGTGAAGCGCCCTTAAAAAGGATGTTTTTCCGGTGTTATTCATTCCCACCAGGAGTGTTACTGGCCTAAGCGAAACTTCGACATCTCGAAGTGACCGGAAGTTATGCACGCGAACACGATCGATCAAGATTGACATGAAACATTGTTCCTTTGTTTATCTATCCTTCACAGGTTTCCACTGGACTTCAGTGCAAAAAAGCGAAACTGCGAAGTATTACCTCTTATCCTGCACAGCCGCAATCTCCTCCTCGGTCAGATTGTACAACTTGTGCACAAGCTGATTAATCTCTTTCTCCAATTCGGTGACGTCCGCATTCGGATCAGTAGCCTTCGCTGAGAGGATTTGCTCAACGAGGGATTCGAGTTGGGTCTTGTTGTGGGAGCTGATTTCAGGGACCGGCAATTGGGCCAAGTATTGAGTGAAAGCGCGGAGGTAACCGCCGCGGATTCGGCTTGACATCCGTTCATAATAGGACTCCACGAGAGAGGAGTTCAATAGCCCGACCAGCCACTTTTCGGGGACGGGGATGAAGTAGCAAGTGTTTGCACAGTAGTAGCCGTCTTTGTCAAAGGCGAAGCTTTGGTGTTCGTAGATATCGGGATAAAGAATCTTGGAGTTTTCGAATTCATCCCAGTATTTGCACGCCCTCAATTCCCACCAGTAAGCGCCTTGATCATAACGGTTGATTAGTTGTTCCCGGAATTGCTGGAACCATCGATGAACAGCGGGGTAGGTTTGGGCAAAAACGGTTTCAGCTTCATCTTCTGGTTTGTGGGACCAAGGGTGAGTTTTGTTTTCGCTGGATTCGATTTTGATCAAGTACTGTTCGGCGAAATTGACGCGCCAGCGTTTGACGTCGCGGCCGCGGAGAAACGGTTTGATGATGTCGGCGGAGTTCGGGTCTTCTTCGATGAGGCGGTCGCGCGTGGCCCGGTCGATGACGAAGGCTTGGTTACATCCGGTCTTGATGCCGTAATAAAATCGGCCACCAACATAATCGCCGAGGGGCGTACCGTTGTTGCGGAGTTTTTCGAGCAGTTGCAGGACTTGGGGATGTTCGAAACGCCAGCCGTCGGCGGACAGGTCGTTCTGGCGCATGCTGAAGGCGTTCTCTCGGAATGTCCGCGCGAAGTCGGTGATGTCATCCTCGGGGTTCCAGTTGAGGGCGCGGAAGGTGTTTGCCGAGGGTAGCACAGGCATCCGTGCCTGTGATTCGGATGGTGGTTGTGGTTGATTTGTTTGGGATGTCACAGAATGGACGCCTGTGCTACTCTCTTTTTTGTCACAGACAGGGATGTCTGTGCTACTTTCTTGGCCTGTGCTGCTCTCTTTTTCCACAGACTGGAAGCCTGTGCTACTCTCATGGCCTGTGCTACCTTCATCTCCACAGGCAGGGATGCCTGTGCTACTTTCTTCTGTGCTACTCTCGGGTTTGTGTGCTACCTTCTGGGTAATGACGATCGTGGGATAGGCGATGGCGGTGAAGACGGGGGTGTCGCCGAAGTCGATGACTTGACGGAGGATGGTGTTGGTGGCGAGGTGCTGTCGGAGCTTCTGCCCGTAAGCGGCACGGAAGTATTTGTTGGAACTGATATAACACAGCACGCCGCCGTCATGGAGAAACTGCAAGCCGCGATCATAGAAGTACACGTAAAGATCGGCGGTGCTGGTATACGTATCAGGGCAATTCTCTTTCAAAAGCGGTTTCTGATCACGAATCGCTTCCTGACGGACGTAGGGCGGATTGCCGATCACAAGGTCAAAGCCGCATTTAACGTCAGTTGAATCGGAGGTCTGCAGAGGAATCCCAAACATCCACTCGGGATCGAAAAAGTCTGCGGCGGCGTTCTGGTCGTAAGGGTCCCAGGCGGCGACCTGGTGGGCGGAGGAGTATTCCCAGCCGTCGTTCTCCAGAAGTTCACTGATCCGCTGGCGCAATTCGCGGTCTTTCTCGCGGTATTTGCGTTTGGTGGCCGGGGTTTTGGCGTTGAAGTGGCGGTGGCGTACGTCTGCCAGTTCTTTCTCGAGCTTGTCGATTTCGGGGTTGTGTAAGAGCATCTGGCGGGGGCGCTTCAGTCCGACGAGGGTGTTGGCGGCGACGAACTTGGTCTCGAGGTTCGGCAGGGCACGGATGCCGAGGTTGTCTTTTTCGGGCTGGACGTTCTGGTCGACGATAAGGGAAATGAAGAAGCGGAGCTTGGCGATCTGCACGGCAATAGGCTGGATATCGACGCCGTAAATGCAGTTCTCGATGAGATACAGCTTGCGTCCGTAGTCATCGTAGTTTCTGAAGTTTTCTTCGATTTCGTTGATCAGGCGTTCGCGGGTCTCCGGATCGGGTGCCTGGCTTGCGGCGTCGATCTGTCGCTGCTTCCAGCGTTCGTTGTCGGGGTCGAGCTTGCGCAGAGTATGTACGAGCCGATGCAAAGCGCCCATGAGGAAGGCGCCGGAGCCGCATGCGGGGTCGAGGATGCGGACGTTTTCGATGGCGTGGATGAGGGCGTCGACTTCGGGGTCCTGGAATGGTTGCTCATCTGAGTCTCCGAGCAATAAGCGGAGGCGATCGCGGAAAGTAGCACAGGCATCCTTGCCTGTGTCGGTTTCCACGGTAGCACAGCCATCCTTGGCTGTGTTTGGATTGGTGGTGTTCTCTTCCACGTCCACAGGCTGGAAGCCTGTGCTACTCTCGGTGCCTGTGTTTGGATTGGTATGTTCGTTTCCCACAGGCTGGAAGTCGGTGTTGTTGTCTTGGTTGTCACAGGCAGGGATGCCTGTGCTACCTTCGCCATCACAGACAGGGATGTCTGTGCTACTCTCGGAACATCGGTATTCGGTCGGTGCTAACTTGGATTTGGTCGGGTTTTCCTGGATGTAGTTGATCAGGGTGCGGAGTTGTTTTTCGGAGCGTACGGCGTGGTCGTATGACTCGTCCTGCCAGAACGTGCCTGATCGTCCGAGGAATCTGTTGCATTCGGTCGCAGTGTAAGACTTCCAACTGTGAAGTATCTCCGACAAGCTGTAGTTATCCAGAGGCTTAACAAGCGCGTGGACATGGTTGGGCATCACTACCCAGGATAGCAGCTTGTAACGTTCGCCTTCAAAGTATTGCAAGGAATCTGCGACGATCTTGGAAACGTCGGGCCGCTTGAGGTAACACTTTCCGTGTCCTGCATCCAACCATTGTTGAATGCGCTCGGAAAATAGCCGGTTGTATTCGGCAATTTCGTCGTCGGAAAACGGTTCGCTGTGGTTGGCAAGCCATGCATCGCGCTCCTGCTGCCATCGTTCAAGCTTGTCCTGAGGGATGGAATCGCCGAGGCGGAATGTAACGAAATACGTAACGCCGGGCTGTTCCCAATGGGGAAGGTTGCGTTCGGTGATTTCGAGAGGATCGCCGAAGTCAAAGGGTTTGAAGGTAGCACAGGCATCTTTGCCTGTGTTATCGGTGTTTTTGTTTTCCACAGGCTGGAAGCCTGTGCTACCCTCTTCTTTGTCACAGGCAGGGATGCCTGTGCTACCTTCTAAATATGAAAGAACAGATTCGCAGACCATATAATCGACGATTTCGCGGGGGGTGTAGTAGGAGCCGGTCTGTTTGCGGGCGGTGCTCTGGGTCTCGGGGTTGTAGCTGGCGAGGAGGTTTTCGAAGACTTTGCCCAAGAGTTCAGGGTCGAGCGCGACGTCCTGCTCCAGTGGGGTGTTTTCGGTGATGGTGAATTTGTAGGTGTTCAGAATGGGGATGAGACCGCGGACTTTTTCGGAACGTCGGTTGCGCTGACCGTATTCGGCGCTGAGGTCTACTTCGCGTTCGTCGCCGAAGAAGAGTTCGTCCGGAACGCAAAGCGGGTTGTCGTTGCGGTCGGAAAAGCTGTCGACACGGATCATGACATCACCGCCTTGTGGCCCTTTCTGTTTCGGGTCGGGTTTGTCGAGGCATTCGAAGAGACCGCCGTTCAGAAAAGGGATGTTCTGAAAAAGCTGCAGTGCTGTGGCGGGAGCCCGGAAGTAGCACTGGTAGCGGTAGAGGTTGGTGATGCCACGGTGCTGACCGTCTTTACGGAATTCGCGCTTGCCCATTTCGCGGTTGAGGGTGGCGAAAAAGAGGTTCTGCAGGATGGCTTTGTAATAGGTGCTGTTGTTGGGATCATTCCATGTGAGGATCTTTTCAAGATCACTGCGGCGGAACAGGCTTTCGGGGATCAGATTCTTCTCTTTGAGAAACCATACGAAGAGCACGCGGGTGATCAGACGGATAGTGCTGGTGGCGTTGCGGAGGTTTTCGTCGGCACCGGCGCCTTCGGGAAATTGTACCTGCTTGCGTGCCCAGAAGTACCAATCGGAGAGTTCGCGATAGAATTCCTTGTTCAGGATATCGGCGTTGAGTACCTGCTGCCAATGCTGATACAGCCCGTTGAAAGTGGTTACAGCGTTGCGGCCGCTACGCGGGATCTGAAGCTCGTTCAGAATGCGCAGATGGCCGGCGTGCGGGTCGGCGAGGTTGATGTCGCGCAGCAGGGAGACTTTGCCGGGCTTTTCGCCTTCGCGCCATTCCTGTTGGTAGGCGGTGCGTTCGCAGGTGGCGAGTGACATGTAGGCGGTGTTGTCTGCGTCGTAACGGAAAAGGACGGTGACCGGATGGCCGTTGAAGGCGCGGTTAAAGGAACGGGTAAGCTCGGCAAGCTGGGTGCGTGTGGGTGCACGGCCGTTGTCGCGCGGCTTGAGGTCCAGCGCAAAGACGATCAGCCCTTCGTAGTCGGTACGGGCGGTGCGGTCTCTGAAAGTAGCACAGGCATCTTTGCCTGTGTCGGTTTCCATAGTAGCACAGCCATCCGTGGCTGTGTTTGGATTGGTGTGGTTATTTTCCACAGGCTGGAAGCCTGTGCTACTCTCGCCATCACAGGCAGGGATGCCTGTGCTACCTTCTGTGCTACTTTCAGGCGGCTCGACAGGAGTCTCGCCCTCCAGGGAGAACGCGTCATCGTCGACGGTGCCGATGAAGTAGGCGTGGCGGATGCTGCTGTGCAGTTTGTCGCGATAGCCGTCGCCGAAGAGTTCATGAAGGTCGACGGGCAGTTCGGTGATGCGTTTCAGCGGGATGCTGAGATCGCTTATGAACAGCGTACGGCTGGCCGCATAGAGGTTGTTGCGGTCGATGAATGGTTGGAGATTGATCTCTGGCATAGTGTCTCCTGTTGAATGTAGCACAGCCGTCTCTGACTGTGCTTATTGGTATTTTTGTTTCCACAGGCTGCAAGCCTGTGCTACCCTTCTTCTTTGTCACAGGCACGGATGCCTGTGCTACTATGCATTACTGTAATGCGGCGGCCCACTTGGTTGCGGTCGCAATGGCTATGGCTAATGTAAAACTCAGCAGCGTGCCGATGAGTATTGCAAGAATTGTTTCCATTGTGCAGTCTCTCTTAAAGGATTGTCATCAGAGTAAAGATTGTCTACATCTGCAAAATGAACCGGTTTTTTATAGGGTTCACCCCCTATAACGCCGATTTATAGGGTTTTCTCCCTATAGTAGAATATAAGCATTTTTGGTTATAATTAAGGATTATAACCTTCAAGGGTTATATTCTATAGGATATAAACGATATCGTTTATAATTTTCATTAGAAGCTATACTGCTTTTTCCGCAACCTCCAAAAACTGCTCTACCCCGTGCCATCTCGCCCGTTGCATTGTTTTCTGCACATTCGGCTGAGTAACACCCAACTCGCGCCCAATGTCTCGCTGATTTATGCACAATAATGCCAAAGATACTGCTTGGGCCTGGTTTAGGCTCCAGCCCCCCACAATTTCATCGAGAAGGAGCACAGCACCGGAAAGTAATTCTCCAAAGCGTTGGGAATCTCCATTGTCTTGCACAAAAGCCATTCTGACTCCCTTCGGCATTTTTTCCAAAGCACGGCCGGACGCCTGGAAGGCGGGGCCTGTAGATTCGGAAATACGGTCGGGGTTCAGGGTTGCTTCGTCTATGTCTCCCCATGCAAGCGCAACGCGGGTGTCGAGTTTGAGTTTCTCGATACTTTTAATGACGGCTCGAACATACAAAGCAGCTCGTAGTGAACGCTGCCAGTCCGGCATAAGTAGCTGCCAACTGTCGCCGCTGTAGACGTCCAGATTGCCCAGAATAGCATCGGGGTAGGTTTGCTTGAAACGCGCGACGCTTTTGCGCAATCGGTCCATAACGTCTTTCAGTTGGCCGGGCTCCAGTTTCGAGGAACCGACGATGTCGCCTGTCAGTACGGCATATCTGTTATTTTGTGTGGTCATAGGTTTCCGCTCTTTTGTGGTTTCCTATTTGAGGTCGAAGAACTTCCGTCCATAATATGCTTTTTAAATCAGAATTGCGTACTTTCGCGTTTTTGATCGGCGAAGCCGATCTGTGGAGTGTCGGTGACCTGGCACCGCTCTGGTACGTTGCGCCCTGGCGCAACCGTCCTCTACTTATTCAGAAACAATAAAAGGCTGAACCAGGCTTCAGCCTACGAGAGCGGCGTCAAGCCGCCGACACTCCAAAGATCGGTTGACACCGATCAGCAATTTGCACAACAGCCTAAAGGCTGTGCTACTTTCTGGTAACTGCGAACCATAGGATCAGGTCGACGTTGTGTTCTTTGTAGCGTTCGTCGAAGGAGCGGTCGTGGCTGTCGGTGTGTTGGGTGGTATCGTCGCCGCGCTGCATCTGTTTGATCATTTCCATGGTGGCGCTGCCGGCGACTTTCGTGGTATCGCCGTTGTCGTCGGTGACTTCGGCCTGCGCCTGCCCCTGGAGCCAATTTCTGAGGGCGGCGGCCCATGCGCGTAATTCGTCGGGATCACCGCGGTCCAAGTCTTTAGGCACGGATCGATCGCATTCTTTGTGCGCCTGAAGCATGTCGAGGACGTCTTTGGGATTCTGAAGGACGTCGCGGCCTTCCCGGTCGATATAGATCAGATCGTAGTTGTCGTAGGGGCGATAGCCTTCGCCGGGGCGTTGGGCAGGGTACCCCAGAAGAGCAACTATGCCGTCGGCGGGACAGGCGGCGGGATCGCCGTTGAAGCCTGTATAGATGCCGCGCGGCATTTCCATGTAAGCGGCTTCGTCCAGCCCCAGTTCAGCCAATAAGTCCTGCCGGAAATTCTCAAGCGAAAGGTGGTCGAACCCGAGGTTCTGGCCGGCCTGTTCAATGTCTTCCCACGAGGTCTGCATCTGACGCATCAGGCTTTCCTCTTGGGTCTGCTGGATGTGTTCGTCGTCGAGCATCTCCTGAATGCGTTCGGTGAAATCGGGACGGACTTCGGCGCCGACGAGGCGCATCTGGGTCATTTTATCCTCGATCCGGCGTTGCAGCTTCAGGTATTCATCCACTTCGCGCGTCGGCCAGAAATTAGCGGCAAACACGGTATCGTTGATCGAGCCGAGGCGGTCGATGCGCCCCATGCGCTGGATGGCGCGTACAGGGTTCCAGTGGATGTCATAGTTGACGACAAAGTCGCAGTCCTGCAGGTTCTGACCTTCGCTGAGGCAATCGGTGCCGATGAGAATATCAATGGGATGATTGAGCTTGTCTGCGGTGCGCGGATCATGATCGCGGACCCATTCGCACCATTCGTGATACTGTTCAACGATGGTTTCGGCGGTTTCGGGCGGTGTAAACGTAGGCCATAGTTTTTCTGTGAAGAGCTTTGTACAGGGGACGAAGCGTTCCAGAATAGGTTCAAAGTTTTTGTGGGCGTGCTCATCGTCCCACGCGCGACTGTCGGTGCCTGTCACGACGGCAAGGCGCCGGAAGCCGCGTTTATAAAGCTGATCGAACAAATAGTTGGCGGTGTCCGTATAGGCGGTAAAGACCAGGACTTTCGGGTTGCCGCGATTGCTGCCGCTGCGGCGTTTCCGGCGGATCAATTCCATAAGGCGGGTCAGTTTCTCGTCACGGCTCTTTTGGGCGGCTTCACGACCGTCTTCCTGAGTTACCTGCTTTTCGAAAAAGGCTAAGCTTTCCTGAAGCGCGCGCAGGTTGCGCAGGTCTGTTTCCAGGTGCTTTTTGTAACGGTTCAGATTGCCCGCCGCCTCTATGTCCGCCACGGGGATACGGCGCTTGCCCAACGCCATGTCTTCGGGCATCCATTCGTTTTCGTCGTCGTAAAGGTCGGTAAGCGTCGTATTTACGTCTTCGCTTGTGCCGTTTTTCAGATAACGCTTAACCTTGTTCAGTGCATCCTGATGGTGGTTGTGGACTTTCTCTACTGTGGTATAAAACGATGCCCAGCTCGATTCCAGGCGTTTCACCAGGAGCATGTACATCATCTTCGCCAGGAAAAAGTCGCGCTGCCTTTCGTCTTCGAGAACGCTTATATGCTCGGGCTGCTGCAGGTAATAGGCAGGCATATAGCCGGCAAAATACTTGGGGAAGGCATCGAGGAAGTCGGTGAATGAACCGTATTTGCCGATGATCGAGCCTTCGAGAAAAATATTTTCCGGGGCTTCCTTATGCGGAAAAACGAGGTCGTCTGTGTGCCCCTGCACCAAATGGCGGGTGCGGGCCACGACAAGTGAGTCGGTTAAATGGAAGAATGCTTTCGGCAACTGCTTGAGGAAAGAGGAGATGGTTCGGCTTTCCTGTTCGCTCCATTCGCGGAACACGCGGGTCGCTTCGCGGAAGAGGGCGTCAATGTTGTTAATGCCGAGCGTATCACGGAATCCGTGGCTGTCGTCCTTAACCAGGAGCTTGAACTGATTGCGGATGTCGTTGAGGGTGTTGTTGATGGGGGTCGCCGACAGGAGGAGGGTCTTGATGTCGTCGTTCGGGCGCAGCAGATTCTCCACCAGGTGCTTGTATCGATTGGACTTGTTGTTGCGCAGACCGTGACTCTCGTCGATTACGAGAAGTTTGGGACGGTCGCGCTGAAAGAAATCCATGGTTAAACCGTCCTCGTGGTTTTCAAGCCGGTCGTCCTGCAGGTCCGTGTGATAACGGAGCACATAGTCGAACTCATCGCGTTCAAAACGGGAATTCCGCCGCTTCAGAAAGCGCCGCCAGTTGTGGTCCAGGCGCTTCGGGCACAACACAATGACATCGTAGCCCTGCGACTGATAGTACTTGATAACCGCGAGGGCGCTCCATGTCTTGCCCAAGCCGACGGCGTCCGCGAGGATAGCGCCGCCGTAGTTCTGGAGCATTTTGATCAGGCTGAGGACACCTTTGCGCTGGAATTCGTAGAGACTCTGATAGATAACGCTGTCCTCCAAACGTCCAAGATTACGGTTGACTTCCGCGTCATTCTGGAACTCCATCAGCGGTCGGCCGAACATCTCAAAAAGGGTTTTGTAGTAGAGGTCACGGGGTGTGTACTGCACAAAGACTTTCTCGATTTCCTCGACCAGGTACTGTTTGAAATTAACGCTGCGGCCGTCGACTTTTTTCTTTGTGCGCGCTTCCGGCCGTTGCCAGATTTCCTCGAACCAGTTTTTGAGCTCCGTAAAGTCAGCGTCCGTACCTTGGCCCAAAGTGTTCAATTCCACATTATTGGTTTGTTTCAGGCCGAGTTCAGCCTCTGTAAGGTTGGAGCTTCCCGTAACGTAGTAAGACTGAGGCAGGTCCTGCCCGCGGTATATCCATGCTTTCGCGTGGCAGAAGTTCGGCTGCATGGTTTTAATTTCCACATTGTTCTGCCGGAGGAATTCAACGGCGCGTACAGCGGAATGTTTCAATTGGAGGGCGGCATCGATGGTGAGGTTTTCATTGAGAAGGTCCAACGGACGTTCGGATTCAGCTTGTTCCTGAATAAGATCGCCCACCAGAAAGCGGAAACGGCTGATGCGTTCATTGAGGTGATCCGAGAGAAAGGCCAAGGCACCAATCGTGAAATAACCGGTCACTGCGTCGATACGGCCTTCCGCCGTATAAGTCGTGATCCACTCATGAACCTTTTTCGAGTTATCACTGTTGTCAAGAAGCATCGCGACTCCTGTATACAATATTTAAGCTTGATGTCATAAAATGAGCCTATGAAGATTAAGATAGCACTTTCTTCCAGTAGTGGTCTGGCAAAGTACACGAAGCGCCGGCAAGAAACGTAATAGGAATCACCTGCCTCTTCCCGGCAAAGCTACAGAATGTACAAAAATACACCTAAGCCACGAAAAAGAATATCCGGACAGAATGACAGGACCCCAGGACCACGGGACGCCGGGACTATAGGACCATGAGACTACGGGACCATGGGACTATGGGACCACGGGACTATGGGACCATGGGACTATGGGACTATGGGACTACGCGGGAGGGCGATATAAATATGGGATATCTGGGGAGAATCCTGGTTTTTGTGCCTCTTTGTGACTCTTTGTGGCAATCAGATGGCTGTTGATTGAGTTTGCTTTGGCATGCATCGCCGCGAAAAATATGAAGATGCACGAAACGGCACAGGAAATCGCGACTCATCCGAATCACGCGGATACTGCTTTCCGGAGTAGTTGACGCTCGGCGTGGCTTTTGTATATTTACGATTCAGTGTTAAACCTGCAAAAGGATTGGGTGGCGCAGTATACGCAGACGTAGCTGGAGCGAAATGTACGCTCCTTAATCAAAGCGGTGGACCTTGAAAGTAGCGCATTGACCGAGCGTTTGCCGGACATTATTTTATATCTCTGTCAGGAGAAAACGACGTCGTATTATCTGATCTACAACCTACTTCTTTGTCGTAAGTAATGATTTGCGATATCCCGAGGTCCAGTTTTTAAAAAAGGAAGGACGCGACATGAGCAGAATTACAACCCCCCATGTATTCACTTCGGAATCTGTATCGGAGGGGCATCCGGACAAGATCTGCGACCAGATATCTGATGCGGTGCTTGATCATTGTCTCCAGCAGGATCCGGGCAGTCGCGTTGCCTGTGAGGCGCTGGTAACTACAGATCTTGTGGTGCTGGCGGGCGAAATCACAACACAAGCTGAACTGAATTTTGAAGCGATCGCCCGCAAAGTGATCCGGGATATCGGCTATACGGATCCTGCGATCGGCTTCTCCGCGGATACCTGCAAAATGTTTCTGGGCATTCACCCGCAGTCACCGGACATATCCCAGGGCGTGAGCGAAGGAGAAGGCAGTTTTCAGGAACAGGGGGCCGGTGATCAGGGGATGATGTTCGGCTATGCCACCGATGAGACCAGGGAGCTGATGCCTGCGCCCATTCTGTATGCGCATAAAATTGTGCATCGGCTGGCCGAACTCCGCCACAATCAACCGGAGACATACCCGTTCCTGCGCCCCGATGCCAAGAGTCAGGTTTCCTTTGTTTACGAAGACGGCCGACCTGTTCGGCTGGATACCGTGGTGGTTTCACAGCAGCACACTGAAGATATGGAGGACGTACAGTTACAGGATCTGGTGCGCGAAGTTGTGCAACAGGTTGTCCCGGAGCATTTCCTCGACAGCGACGTTACGTATTACACAAATCCGACCGGGCGGTTTGTGGTAGGCGGCCCTTACGGGGACAGCGGACTTACGGGCCGGAAAATCATCGTGGACACCTACGGCGGTGTCGGTTGCCACGGCGGCGGCGCATTCTCCGGCAAAGATCCGACCAAAGTGGACCGATCCGCCACTTATATGTCCCGCTATATCGCGAAAAATGTTGTTCAAGCCGGTCTGGCCCGCAAATGCGAAATCCAGCTTGCCTATGCTATCGGCGTCCCGCAGCCGGTGAGCGTAAACGTCGAAACATTCGGTACCAGCACTGTTTCTGTGGAAAAATTGCAACAAGTCATCGGGAGCGGGGAAATATTCGACCTGCGTCCCGCCGCGATCATGTCCGCTCTGGGGCTGCAGCATCCCGGCAAAGGCAAACAGAGCTGGAACTACCTTTCCACCGCCGCTTATGGTCATTTCGGCCGCGAACATTTCCCATGGGAACAGACGGATAAAGCGGAGGAACTCCGTAAGGCGTTGTCGTGTTAACGTTATCTGCGCAAATAAACGTTTGTTCTGTTCAGGGCAAGCGATAGGAACAGGCCATGTACGATATTTTCTTTTTCGAAGCGTTCGAGGAAGAGAGGAACGCTCTACGGCAGGCGTTCAGCGATCAGCCTGAAACGATCGGGTTTACGTATAAGACCATCCAGGAATATGGCGCCTCCGAACCGCCGGCCCCAGTGATCAGTATCCGCACGCAGTCTGAAATTCCGGTGATATGGGCATCAAGCCTGAAAGGTATATTGACCCGCAGCACCGGCTACGACCATATACTGGCGTGGTTGGACCGTGTGGACGACAATGTGTCTGTACCATGCGGCTATCTTCCCAAGTACTGTGTCCGGGCCGTGGCAGAGCATGCGATGCTCCTGTGGACAGCCCTGCTGAGAAAGCTCCCTTGTCAGCAGCAACAGTTTCAGATCTTCGACCGGGATGGCCTGACCGGGTTGGAGAGCTGCGGAAAAACACTCCTTGTCGTAGGCGTGGGTAATATCGGTTCACAGATCGTCGCCCTGGGGGAAGCCCTCGGGATGGAGGTGAAAGGTGTTGATATTGATCCGGGATCGGCCGATATCTCCTACGTGGCCTTCGCCGAAGGAATTCGGGAAGCAGATGTGATCGTATCGGCCATGAACCTGACAAAGGAAAACCGGAACTATTTTAATCACAAGACGTTGGGACAGGCGAAAGAGGGAGCCGTTTTCGTGAACATCGCCCGAGGCGAATTGGCGGACACGGGCGATTTGCTGCGGCTGCTGGACGAAGGCACGCTAGGCGGCGTCGGTCTCGATGTCTTCGAGGATGAGCCGGAGCTCATCAAGGCATTGCGGGGCGGAGCCGAAGCATCCCGCGCTCCCACCGACAGTATAAGCCGAACATTGGCACTGGCCGGGCGGCGGAACGTCATCGTTACCCCGCACAATGCGTTCAATTCTGCTGAGGCTGTACAGCGTAAAGCCGAACAATCCGCCGAGCAGATTCAGGCATTTCGGGAACATGGTGATTTTCTGTGGCCTGTTCCAGCTCAGTAACCGCACCGGAAACAGAGAGGCGAGGGCTAAGCGCTATGCCGATATACGAATATTTGTGCCGTCCATGCAACACAGTGTACAACTTTCTTGTGCAGGACCCGAATACGTCAAAGCAACCGGAATGCCCGAGATGCGGCTCGACCGACATGAAAAAGAGGCTCAGCACATTCTCAATTTCCGGAGGCCCCAAAAAATCAGCTGAAGCACAAGAGCCGGAAACTGATGAAGACGGCGGCGAAGACCCCGAAGTCGAGCGGGAAATGAACAAGCTGATGCAGCGGGCAGAGAACATAGACGAGAACAATCCCCGCCAGCTGGGAGAACTCATGCGCCGCATGAGTGAAGTGAGCGGCGAAGAAATGGACGAAGCCACCGACGAGGCAGTGCGCCGCTTAGAGAAAGGCGAAGATCCGGACAAAATCGAGGAAGAAATGGGAGACATCCTGGGCGGGGAAGAAGAAGGCGGCGCCGGCGCTTCCGGAGCACCCTCTCACGACGAGGGGCTTTACCCGCTCTAGTGCCGTCACCGGCATAACCGTGTTTTCAGCGAGGCCGTCCCGGCGTCTGTCTACCTCTTTTTGATCGAGAGGTCTTTCGGCGGGATGTTCTCTTCGTCGAGCTCGACTTCGCGGTTTTAGACTCTTCCTCAGAGGCGGCCCAGGTCAGTTCTTTAAGCCAGTTCTCTTCTTCAGCACTCAAAGGTTCGGGAGCCGGTCCGCGCTGAATCTTTTCGCCCATTTCATCACACGGAATCCGTACCAGGGCCTGTGCGGTTGAATATATATCATACGAGGGTCGCATAAGGCTATGCGCTTTACGAAAGGCCTCAACGGCACGTTTCCTACTTTCTTCTGTGCCCGAATGCCTCCATTCGGCGAAATAACGAAATCCGAGAAAAAGGCAATAAGCAAGCCGGTGATCGGAACGGTTCGGCACTTCTGCCTGTACAGGATCCGCCGGTAATTCCTCGAGCAGGGCCTTGGCAATAAGGTGTCGATTAAACGACTGGGCACCACTGTTGTCTTTCACTTTCTGCCAATATGCCTCTGCGTCCTTCCGATTTCCCTTCCGGAATTCTTCAAGTCCCCACAGAAGCAAGCCGTCGTAGCGCGCCCAATCCTGTGAATTATCGATCATTTTTTTCAACCATTCCCATGTACCCTCTGACTCATTGAGCCAAGCGCAACAGGTAATAAACGCAATCGGCCCCGAGGGAATTCGGTAATCGTTCTCCTCACAGAAATAACAAATGTGAAGCGCAATTTTTTCAGCCACTTCCTCGTGACCTGAATTGAGATAAAACCGGAAAAGCGTTTCCAGATTTCCGAGATTATCCTCATAGTTGAGGATCAGGCGCATGACTTTCGTCAACAGGTAGGCATGGTCGGTCATGCCCACACTCCGTTTCAGTATATGCATCAGCGGGTCAATAGCGGTGACAATATCGGCGAACTTTCCGCGGCCTTTCCCGAAGGTCTCCCGCAGGAAGAGGATACAATCCTCCAGGTGATCAGGGAAACGGGTGAGCGCCATGAACACCCAGCGCCACAGAATGGAAGGCATCATATCGGTTTTGCTTTCCAGGTTACGTCCGAACATCAAGGCGGCCCGGACCCAGGCATCCATGACCTGCCATTCTCTTTCGTTTTCCGGTTCGCTCCGAAGGTTTTCCTGCGCCTGTGTGAAAGCTATGTCAGCGATAGGTTCTGCATGTAACAGAGGGCGCCTCTGCGAAGCGAGGTCCTGCAAAGCTTGCGCCGCTTTCAGCGGTTTGCGTTGATACAGATCGAGCATAGCAATGCCCAACTGTTCGAAGGCAGCGTAGGAAGTGTTCTTCAACGGGCGCCAGATTTTCCTGGCCTCGGTGCGTTTTCCCGTCTGATAAAAAGCCGCCATTCCGGCCCGGTACCGCGCCCATGCGCCTTCGAAGCGGTTTTTATGGCCTTTGGCGATGGCCAGAAAACGCTTTAATGCACCGCTGTAACAGCCTTCGGCGAATAAGGCCTCCGGAATCTCGATGGCATCAGTTTTTGTGGGTACGCTCCGTGTCTGGAGGGAAATATCGGTGAAGACCACATTCTCGCCTTTATGCATGAATCCGGCATAAAGGCCATCCAAGGGGTCTGAATCATGATAAAACAATACCACCTGCCTGTTGACAAGAACCCGAATCCCTTTGCCGACTTTTTCCACTGTTACGCGGTAGCGGTGACCCGGGTCAAGAATAAAAAACTCATTCGAAACCACTTCTATATCGTTTTTTGCAAGATATGCTCGCGTATTCCGGTTAGCACCAAAATGAATCGTGTAACAGTTTAAAAAACCAGCCCACGGACGCGGGACTTCACCGTTAAGCACAAGCACGAATTCACTGATATCGTTGTCACTGCCTTCCAGCGGAAAGGGCGTAATGTAAAGAGAGAAGCGGATATCACCTGTAAGCTCTTTGTTGAACAACAGATACGCGTTGTCGCTGGTTTCCAGCGGGCGCGTCCCGATGCGGTCTTTCTCGATCCGCCATCCGCGCTTCGTGTTGCGGGGAAGAAGCGAGACATCCTCTTTTGTCTCAACCGATCCCAATGCAGTAAAAAACTGGGACTTGCCTTCGTCCCAAACCAGCAAGGCGTTATAGAACTCTTTCGCCGTGGAAAATCGATCTTTCGGGTCGGGTTGCAACGCTTTCAGGGCAATCGAGGAAAGTTCCGGGGGGACGTTACGTTCAGGGGCCTGCTCCTCGCACGGCACAATCTGCCCCTGCAGTTTCTTTTGAACCGTTTCTTTGTCCGTCTGCCCCTCCACGGGCGTTGTTAATGTCAGCATTTCATACAGAATTGCACCAAGAGCATATACGTCCGCCTGAAGCCCCAGTTTCTCCACCGAGCCCGTCGCCTGCTCAGGGGCCATATACGAGACGGTACCCATTGCTCGTCCGGGCACAGTCCATGTATTGTCGTTCCGTTCAGAGGTCGAGTCGTTTAAGGGAAGCGTTTCTTCCGGCTCTCCGTCGATTTTCGTGGGCGTTTCATCGGGTGAGGCAGTTTCTTTAGAAGTATTCTGCTGTTTGCTGTAAGTGCCCGGATGAGATTTCAGGGCTTTGGTCAACCCCCAATCCATGACATAAACTTCACCGTAATTGCCCACAAACACGTTGGAGGGTTTCAGGTCTCTATGCAGAAAACCCTGGCTGTGGGCGTACATGATCGTCTGACAAATGCTCTGCAGAATGAACATCAGACTGAAAAGGTCGTACTCTTCCGTAATTCGTTCTTCGCCTTCCCGTAGGCCGTCCAGAATTTCCCGAAGAGAAATCCCTTCTATTGCCTTCATCACATAGTAAATCTGGCCGGATATATGTTGCCTCACATCGTGTACAGGAGGAATACCGGGATGCTGTAGCTGAGAAGTGGTCAGCGCCTCCCGGATGAAACGCGTCAAATATTCCTGCCGCTGGTGGATAGGCATCTGCGAGGAATGTATAAAGGTGTCTTTGATTACCTTAATGGCGACATAACGTTGCAGATCAGGATCAAAGCACAGGTATACATTCCCCATTCCGCCTTCGCCCAGCTTGCGGATGACTTCATAGCGATCAATATGTTCCAGTTTTCGGGGTGGCATATGGGGAACAATTGCTTTTGTTTCGTTTCCTTCAGTATAAGGTGTACCCACCGGCATGGGAACGTAATCGAAGCGCCGTCGGTGAAAATATTCACGAAAAGGGCAACGGGTCTTCTTCTGTACGAATGGTGCTGACGTCGGCGCTTTTTTCCATCCGCGCCTTACGTCTCAGTGTTATCGTCTTCTTCGTTTGCTTCTCCGGGAGGATTCGTTTGTCGTCTTCGCTCTTTCTGCTCCTGACTCGCTTCGTCCACAAATTGCCGCATTATCGTGCTGTAACCTTTTCCCCGATCAAACTCGCTGCCCACTTCGGCCATAACCGTTCCAGTCCCCTTCTGCGGTTGATTTTCATCCTCCACAATCAGCTCCGTTCCGCCGATAACGATACGGTCCGCCGGTGACAGTGCTGTGACATTTACGGTCCGGCCGTTTACAAGGGTCCCGTTATTCGAATGCAGGTCTTTGAGCACATAGTCCCCGCCCCAATAACGGATAGCTGCATGGTTCCGCGACACGCGCGGATCATTGATAAATACCTGCGCCCCCTCAGATCGTCCGAGAATCACTTCTTCTTCACTCAGCTGGAGTGATCGAACTTCTTCCTTCTCGTCTGTATAACGTAGCCTCATTTCTGCACCTCTTTAATAGCTTCAGCAGGTGCCTATGTCTGCATCCTGCCCATCTCCGTGAATACAAAAAGACTGTCACACCACGCTTTTCAGCCATAACCCGCTGCCTGGCGACGGCTCTCGTATAGCGCCCCACTTTCTGCATAAACAGGCGGGGGCGTTCCCTGGGCAACAGGCACCATATCCTGTCTATGAATCGAATATAATGTACCTTTCGAAATCAGTCAAATCCCTGGATCTTCTCCCTGTACACGGTGATTTCCGTAAGACGGCGGCCGGTGTTCTTACGTTTGCAGAAAGGTTACATCGACAGTGACACGGCGGGCAGAAGCTTGCGATATCCGAGCTCAAACGAACAGAAGTTTCTCGCGGCAAGGCGGTACTGCGTTATAGTTACCTTAACGAAGAGCGCTCTTACAGGTTGGTCGCAGTTCGCGGGGCACCGAGGCGGCGCTTCAGATCTGGATGACCCGGCTGTTCCAGCCGGCGGAAAAGCGCTGAATATCCGTACAACAGGGCAGGGGCGAATGTCGCTCGCAATTGGGACAACAAACAGACAATGGACTTTAAGATCACGGCCGGAGGTATGTATCCTTTCTGCGCAAAGCGCAAGCCTATTGTCCAGGGGGCGCGTCAAAAAAAAGACGTTTCCGTTCAGGAACTTTCACGATGTTGCAGTACCTTATATCTGCAGGAGTGTCGAGGAGTAAAAATGAAGAAACGAACGAACAAAGCTTGCAGATTGCTGGTTGTGCCGGCCATGATGCTGGCAGGTTTGTCCGGTCTGTGTGACGCGGGAGACAACCTGGTGCCGAACGCCGGTTTCGAGAAAACGCAGGAGGGCAATCTCGCGGGGTGGACCCAACCCAACGATCTTACGATTATGTGGGAAAAAGGTGGCGTAACAGGCCGATGTTTGCATTTCGACACCGACGTCTATCTGCGCCAATGGAAAGAAAAGCAGAAAAACCCGGAAAAGGAAATACAGAAGAAAAAAACCAAAGGTAACAAGTATAACACGGTGGCCGGATCTGAGGGAGTGAAGGCATGGAGTCAGCCGATCAACGTTGAACCCGGCCGGCATTACCTCATGCAGGTGGATGTGAAAGGCAAAGGCGGCGAACCCTTTGTATATCTAAAAGGCTATAGTCGTTGTTCGGAGGCTGAAGCTGAACGGCACGGAAAGATGCCGTTTTTCAAACCTCACGCCGAAAGCCAATGGTACGCGCTTGTCTCCGGCGGTGACACTCGGCGGAAACCTGAAGAAGGCGATTTTATCCAGGTCTTCCGCAAGCGTCTGGTATGCAGAATACCCGGCGATTCCGCGTGGCGGCGGTTCCGTCAGCCGGTAAAAATACGCACCGGGCGTTTTGCTTGCGACCGCATTTTACTCATGCTCTACGCATTCTGGCCGCCGGGGGACTACTATTTCGACAATGTTGTCTTTAAACCGATTACAGAGGAAAAGGCTTCCGAAGTGCGGAAAAAGCGGAAAAAACACGGAACACTGATCAACAAATAACCGAGCCAAACGGAAAGGCGGAACTTATGGCGGATATCATTTCTGTGAAGAGCCAATCGCGTACCCACTTTGTCAATATCACCTCTTCTGTGAGCGAACACCTCCCGAAGAACTTTTCCGGTGTCTGCAATCTTTTCTGTCAGCACACCACGGCTGCCCTTACCATCAACGAAAATGCCGACCCTGACGTTGTTCGGGACGTAGATCAGCATCTCGAGCAACTGATCCCGTGGCGTAATCCGGAATACCAGCACATGGAGGGCAACAGTGCAGCGCACATCAAATCTTCGCTCCTGGGGCCGTCCCTTACTGTGCCGGTCGAAAACGGAAAGATGCTTCTGGGCACATGGCAGAGCATCTATTTCTGCGAATTTGACGGCCCGCGAAGCCGAAAAGTCACCATTCAGCTGTGTCCGTCATTGTGATCAATGTACACGTTTCAACACGTCGTTGAGCGCGTTGACGGCCGTTGCAAAAAGATCCGGTGTGGTTTTCCCGTAGTTCGATTCCGCCACCGAAAGATGCGGTTCCAGGGTCAGGAAGTTATCAAAACCGGATTCGAACGCTTCTCCTAAAATTTCCTCGATCTTTCCGTCCCCCCGGCCGGCGGGAACCACGGTGCCGTCAGCCGAACGAGCATCCTTTATGTGGAAGTAAGTGATGTCATTCTTCACGAGCTGCCAGCAATCGTTGTACGGATCTTCGCCGCACTGGACATAGTTGGCGAAATCGAATATCCCTGTAAAGGAGGGCGAGCGAATAGACTGGTAGAGGTCTTTACACCTCTCGCCCGTGTCGCCGTAAATATGTTTTTCGTTTTCATGCGCAAGCACAATTTCCGTATTCTCAGCTTTCTCCACCATCCGGCCGAGCCAGTCCACGACTTGAGTCCGGCACTCTTCCGGCGATTTATCCTCCGGAATAAAAAACGAAAACATTCGGATATACGGTGCCTCCAGCAGAGAGGCATACTCAAGTGCCCGTTCGAGGTCATCCAGATGGGCCTGGAAATCCCCGTCCAACGGATACTTGCCGAGGGGGGATCCTACGGCGGAAAAGCCTATGCCGTTATCATCGGCCTGCTTTTTTATTTCCTTAATCTGTTCCCGTGTGAGTTTTAATACCCCAGTGCCTTCGGCGCTCCGTAATTCAATGCTGGATACCCCGTTATCTTTTAACACCTTGATTTGCTCGCCCACATCACTGCCAATCTCATCTGCAAAAGCACTCAGTTTGTACATATGAACCTCCTGTGTTCGGGGTTTGTGGATTTTTAAGCCTACGGGAGCTCGGATTATAGCCGCGGTTTCCTTTGGCGGCCGCTTCATCGCAGAATGCGCATAAACCGTACGGCGATTTTTCGCAGCAACAGCCGAACACCTTCTCTTCTAAGCACGGATTCTCTCGCCACGGTCCCGTTGCGGCCAACTTTTTCCCTGGTCATACCACTTACGGTATCCCCGAGGAAAAGGCCGCGGATGCCGTCTTGCATAATCCGCTCCCGTGCGGACGATCGAGCCTTTACTGTAGCAAATTTCTCCAGCATTTCCACATAAGGCGCCGGATCCACATCCCGGGTCGGCAGAAAACGCGGGAAGTTCCTCAGGCCCTCCGGGGACGTCCTTTGCTGTCATATTTAATGTCTT
>CAJXKU010000027.1 GCA_913055945.1 uncultured Lentisphaerota bacterium
CTGATCGTAGCATCTCCGCGCACAGGGAAAACGATCATTCTGCAGAAGATGGCCAACAGTATCACCGCAAATAATGACAATGTAAACCTTATTGTTCTGCTCATTGACGAACGCCCCGAGGAAGTCACCGATATGATGCGCTCAGTTGACGGTGAGGTAGCACACTCCTGCTTTGATGAACCGCCGGAACGGCATGTTCAAGTTGCGGAGATGGTCATCGAGAAGGCTAAGCGTCAGGTGGAACACGGGCAGGATGTCGTTATACTGCTCGACAGTATTACTCGCCTGGCCCGGGCATACAATACATTGGAGCCGCACAGCGGACGTATTCTCTCAGGCGGCGTCGATGCAAATGCGCTGAATAAACCAAAACGGTTTTTCGGGGCCGCCCGCAATGTTGAAGAGGCCGGGAGTCTGACCATCTTAGCTACCGCGCTTGTAGAAACCGGCAGCCGCATGGACGAAGTCATTTTCGAAGAATTTAAAGGCACAGGGAACATGGAGCTGCACCTGGACCGGCATCTGGTTGATAAACGAATCTTCCCGGCTATAAATATTGAAAAGAGCGGCACGCGCAGAGAGGAACTGCTTCTCCATCCCGACGAACTGGAAAGAGTATGGATGCTCCGCCGCGCGTTCAGCGGCGTACAACCCACTGAGGCAATGGAGCTGCTCATTAACAAACTTGAAAAAACGGAGAACAACATCAACTTCTTAATGACTTTACAGTCATAGCCCTTACCAATGACAATGGAGGAAAGTCTAAATGGAGGCTGTCACCTGCCCATACTGCCAGTCTAAAATCCGGATTAACGATGTGGAAATGAATGACGGCGCTTGCCCGGAATGCGGAGCCCCTGTCACAGGTTCTTTGCTCTTCAGCGACGAAGGAACTACCCCTCAACAGACAGACGAATACGAGGAAACCGAAGAAGAACGTTCGCCCGGCGAAGAAGAACAAGATATTTCAGACCTATAAGTACGTAATGCTGCTGTGATTTCTCGCACCTTCCGCCGGCTATTCCCTGCTGAACAAACACGCCCATATAATAGAATCTGTGCATATGAATGAAGAAGCTCAGCATCCCGTTTACGATGAAAGCAAAGTCAAAACGCTTACCTCGCTTGAACACATACGTACCCGCCCCGGCATGTACATCGGACGCCTGGGCAACGGCTCCCATCCCGACGACGGTATCTATCTTCTTCTCAAAGAAATCGTTGATAATGCAGTCGACGAATACATCATGGGCTCAGGAAAAGAAATCGACATTGAGCTCCATAACAGCAAATGCCTTCGGATAAGAGACTATGGCCGCGGCATTCCGCTGGGAAAGATGGTGGAATGCGTATCCACAATCAACACCGGCGCCAAGTACGACGATGACGTTTTCCAGTTTTCCGTGGGCCTCAACGGGGTAGGAACCAAAGCGGTGAATGCCTTATCCGAGTTTTTTCAGGTTACCTCCCTGCGGGAAGAACAGGCTCGACGTCTGGTTTTCAAAAAAGGAGAACTGGTCGCGGACCAGGAAGCCGAGAACCAGGGACTGCCGGATGGTACAGAGGTGATTTTTCAACCCGATGAAATCTTCTTCTCTCACTTCCTGTTCGATGAGAAGTATATCCGGCGACGCCTGTGGAATTATGCCTACCTGAACAGCGGTCTAACCCTGCGGTTCAACGGAGAACAGATCATTTCACGCCGGGGACTGCTGGACTTCGTCGAAGATAAAGTCGGCGAGGAACGGAATTACGAAATCATCTCCTACACCGGCAAGCACCTCGAATTCGCCTTCTGTCATACAGAGACATACGGAGAAACCTACTATTCGTTCGTCAACGGCCAATACACGAACGACGGAGGAACACATCAGTCCGCCTTCAGGGAGGGGATATTAAAAGGCGTAAACGAGTACGCCCAAAAGAACCTGGACGGCAATGATGTACGCAATGGGATCGTCGGCGCCATCGCGGTAAAAGTCAAAAACCCTGTCTTTGAATCCCAGACCAAAAACAAACTTGGTAATACCGAAATTCGGGGCGATATCGTCTCAAAGGTAAAAGATGTCGTCGCTACACGGCTTTACGAAAATCCCGAGCTGGCCGAACGTCTCATGAATAAAATCGGCCAGAACGAACAGGTTCGTCAGGAGATTCAGGCTGTCCGTAAAAAGGCCCGTGAGAAATCGAAACGGGCCGCCTTGAAGATTCCGAAACTCCGGGACTGCAAACACCACTTGACTGACGGAACTGAACAGGGCGCGCGTTCCATGATATTCCTCACCGAAGGACAGTCTGCAGCAGGATCCATGATCCGGTGCCGGGATGTCAATACCCAGGCTGTTTTCTGTCTGAAAGGAAAACCTTTGAACTGCTACGGCCATAAAACGGAGACCGTCTACCGCAACGACGAACTTTTCTACATTATGCGCGCGCTCGGCGTAGAAGACGGAATGGATCACCTGCGCTACGAAAAGATCGTGATTGCTACAGACGCCGATGTGGACGGACTGCACATTCGAAACCTACTGGTGACATATTTCCTGATGTTTTTCGAACGACTCGTATTGTCCAACCACGTATTCATCCTGGAAACCCCTCTATACCGAATCCGCGACAAGAATGAAACCATCTATGCTTACAACGAAATAGAGCGTGAAGAAGCTTTACAGAAACTGGGGCGTAACGCTGAAACCACCCGTTTTAAAGGCCTCGGAGAAATATCTCCGGATGAATTCGGACGATTTATCGGCGAAGATATCCGCCTGCTGCCTGTCACCGTGGAAAGCATGCACGCAACCCCCGAATTGCTGGACTTTTTCATGGGAAAGAACAGGCCGGAACGAAAAGAGTACATTATGAACAACCTCGTATAACCAACTGCGTTGAGCGTGTCCGTAATAAACTGAATGACTGACTGGATGACTGGCGGGCTGAACCAGCTGAACGCAGTTCCAGTTCTTAAAAAGACGACTAGATACCGCCCATCATGGCAACACAATCATCAGACGAAAATCACGAAGCTGACGGAAACTCAACTTCGCCTGGCCGCGAGGTGAATTCCGCCGACTCCTCAGACAACACCCTTGTCTGGCAGGATGAGCCGTTGTGTGAGCTGATGGCCAGCAACTTCATCGAATACGCCTCCTATGTGGTCAAAGAACGTGCCATTCCCCACATCAACGATGGCTTAAAACCCGTGCAGCGTCGAATTCTGCACTCCCTTTACGAGATGGACGACGGCCGCTACCACAAAGTGGCGAATGTAATCGGCCACACCATGCAATACCATCCGCACGGCGACGCCTCCATCAACAGCGCCCTTGTCGTTCTCGCGAATAAGGAGTACTTCATTGACAAACAGGGCAACTTCGGCAATATCGTAACCGGCGACGCAGCCTCCGCAGCCCGATACATCGAATGCCGCCTCACCCAGCTGGCCCGGGACGTTTTATTCAACCCGGAAATTACTGAATACGAAGATTCTTACGACGGCCGAAACAGCGAGCCCGTAACCCTTCCGGCCAAAACCCCTGTTTTATTGATGCTCGGCGCCGAAGGGATCGCCGTAGGTATGAGCACACGCATACTCCCCCACAATTTCAACGAACTGCTTCAAGCCCAAATCGCCATACTGCAGGGAGAATCATACGAAGTATACCCTGACTTTCTCACCGGTGGCCTTGCCGACGTATCGGATTACCGGGACGGACTTGGAAAGATCAAAGTTCGCGCGAGAATCGAAGTTCCCGACAAAAAAACCCTGATTATTCGCGAACTCCCGGCAGGCAGCACGACCGAATCCCTCATCAGTTCCATCGAAGATGCTGTTCGGCACAACAAGATAAAAATCTCCTCAATCAAAGATTACACCGCAGAAGAAGTCGAAATCCAGATCAAACTGCCGCGCGGCGTATACGCCCAGGAGACGCTGAAGCAACTCTACGCCTATACCGACTGCGAATACACGATCTCTTCACAAACGCTGATCATCCGGGACAACCGTCCCGTCCAACTCCGAATAAGTGAAATCATTCAGCACTACACGGACCAACTGGTCGAGTACTTAAAGCAGGAACTCAATCTCGATCTTCATAAACACAAAGAACGCGTTCATCAGAAGACGCTCACCCGCATTTTCATCGAAAACCGAATTTACAAAAGCATTGAAGATTGTGAGACGTACGAGTCGATCATGCAGACGGTCACCGAGGGACTTGAGCCTTTCAAACACGAATTACAGCGCGAGGTCAGCACAGAAGACATCGAAAAACTGCTCCAGCTACATATCCGCCGCATCTCTCAGTTCGACATCGAACGAAACAAGCAGGATATTGAGAAGCTGCAGGAAAAAATTAAAGAAATCCAACACAACCTGGACAATCTTACGCAATTCGCAATCGATTTCCTGCAGAACCTCCTGGACAAGCATGGCGAATACTATCCCCGCAGGACCGAAATCACCGAACTGGGCGCCGTGGACGCACGGGAAGTGGCGCTGAAAAACATCAAAGTTGGACATGACCGCCAGCGCGGCTTCGTGGGCTCCGAAGTAAAGAACAGCAACAAAGGCGAAGACTATCTCGTCTGCACAGAGTACGATCGCCTTGTTCTGCTCGGTAACGATGGTCGCTACCGCGTCGTGGGCGTGCCGAAAAAACGGTATGTCGGCCCCACTAAGTACGTACTGAAAGCAGACAAGAACCAGGTTTACGCCATGATTTACCGCGACCGCAAAACAGGCAAGTATTATGCAAAACGTTTTCGGATTGACCGTTACATTCTTGACCGTGAATACCGAGCAGCTCCCGATAACGCATTTATCGAACGCCTCTATCCCGATCCCACTACCCTCGTACGCTGTGAATTCAAACCCGGCAAACGGCAGAAACACCAATCCATCGATGTGGATTTTACCAAGTACCCCCTCCGTTCCGCCTCGGCCCGCGGCTTCAAAATCGCAGAAAAACCCATTCAGAAATTCACGCGCATTCAGCGCGAATCATCCGCTGATGAAGAAACTTCGACGGAAAACATGCAACAAGAAGGCGACCAGCGGGAAGACGGAGAAACCGGCAACCCCTCCCCAGCCACCGGGAAATCCGCCACCGGCGGTAAAGAAACAACTCACGCCACTGGACAGAATTCCTCTCCCGGAAACACTGAAGATGCCGAAAAACCCAGTAATGAAGCAGGCTCACAACAAACGGCCGAACGTAACGCTTCCGGGAAAGATTCGGCCGAAGACCAAACCGAAGGATCCTCCAAGTCGCCTTCAAGCGCAAAGAAACGCATTGACCCCCATTCAAATTTCTTTTTAGAATAGCGGCTCCTCTCCTTTTTCTAAGCCGTACCGACAGCCCAGAACTCAGAACAACTTACCTCCAGGAAGCACAGAGAATCTCTGAGCCCCCTTCAAAAATCGCGGTCAACACGTTGTCGCATCGGGGATGCTGTAGTAAAGTACAGGCCAAATGGGGAATAATGCTCAAGGCATTGTGGAATGAGCGACTATCGGCCGTGCAGTTAAACGGGCACAGAGGCTGAAGGTAAGAACCTAAAATAGAAAGGAGAAGGCTATGGCAATAAAAATCGGCATCAATGGTTTTGGACGAATCGGACGCAACGTTTTCCGTATTTTGTGTGAAGGGGGCGATGAATTTGACGTAGTTTCAATCAATGACCTTATTTCGCCGGAGCTGGCTGCTCATTTGCTGAAATACGATTCGGTCTGCGGGACCTTCAACGGCACTGTCGAAGCTAAAGACGACGCTATCGTTGTAAATGGAAAAACAATTCCGGTAACCTCGGTCAAAGATCCCTCCGAACTCGGATGGGGTGACAAAGACGTAGACGTCGTCCTCGAGTCGACCGGCGCATTCCGGCAGCGGGAAGGCATTCAGAAACACTTCGACGCGGGCGCTAAGAAAGTGCTCCTGTCCGTACCTGCCAAGTCCCCTGACGATGTCGACGGCACCATCGTCTGCGGCGTCAATGACAGTGATTTGACATCGGACATGAAAATCATCTCAAACGCCTCCTGCACGACGAACTGCCTGGCACCGGTCGCCAAGGTGCTGAATGACAACTTCGGCATAGAAAAAGGTCTGATGACCACTGTCCATTCGTACACCAATGACCAGAACACGCTGGACGGCCCGCATAAGGATTTCCGACGCGCTCGTGCCGCGGCAATGAACGTCATCCCCACCACAACCGGTGCGGCCAAAGCAGTCGGTCTGGTCATCCCGTCCCTGAAAGGCAAGCTGAACGGTGGCGCCATGCGCGTACCCACGCCGACAGGCTCCTTGGTAGACCTGACGGTTGATCTCAATAAAGAAGCTACGCGAGATGACGTCAATGCAGCCATGAAACAGGCAGCCGAAGGGCAGATGCAGGGCATCCTTGGTTATACCGAAGACCCGATCGTCCTCGAAGACATTGTCGGAGACCCCCGAAGCTCCATCTTCGATGCGGACAGTACAATGCAGCTTGAGGGGAACATGGTCAAAGTCATCTCGTGGTACGACAACGAGTGGGGCTACTCCCAGCGTTGTGTTGACCTGTTCAGGAAGATGGCAAAGTAACGAGTAAAGACCCCCCGAGGGCCTTTGAATAGGCCGGCCCTTCTTCCACCCAGGCTCCGCTCTGTACCCCCCCTGCAGAGCGGAGCTTTTTTGTCAATGTCAGTCACTACCTCAAACATCGTCAGGCAGTGTCATGCGTTACGCGATCATCTCAGATTTACACGCGAATTGGCAGGCATGGAACGCCGTTACCCTCGACGCTGAAAGTATCGGCATTGATGCATTCATCTGTTTGGGCGATATCGTCGGCTACGGGCCGAGTCCGGTGGATACCCTCAGTTCTGTTACCGACTATGTACAGCACTTTGTTGCGGGCAATCACGATGCTGCAGTAGCCGGTGCCCTCGACCCGGGATGTTTTAATACGGAAGCTCAACACAGCGTGTCATGGACCTGTGCTCAACTCGACGGAGACAGACTGCGTTTTTTAGAAAATCTTCCTCTGGTCCTTCAAGGCAGCTATTTCCGGTGCGTCCACGCCAATGCTGCACAACCACAGTTGTTCGATTATATCTTTGACGCCGAACAGGCCAATACCTCCTGGAACCGGATCCACGACCAAGTGCTCTTCATTGGACATACACACTTACCGGAGATTTTTGTGATGGGATCTAGCGGAACCCCCCATCAACTGCCTCCGCAGGATTTTCAGATCGAAAAAGGGAAACGTTATATTGTCAATGTAGGCTCTGTAGGATTACCCCGGGATGGTGACCGGAGAGCCTCTTACTGTATTTTTGATGAAGAATCCGGCAGCATCTGGTTCCGACGCATCCCGTTTGACCTCAGTGCATACTTCGCTCTGTTCCGACAGGAGAATGCTCCTGTACAGAACCCCGGTTTTCTGGAACCCCTGCGTCCTGAATACCAGAACGGCACAATAGCACCGCGGATGGATTTCAACCCGCCGGCCACGGACTCCTCAAATCTGCAGGCGCGTGAAGTTCTCAGCATAAAGGATGGTGACACCGTTCCCCATAGAAAGGCCTTCAAGTGGAAAGTAGCGGCTGTCCTCTGCGCTGTCGTTGCTGTAAGTTTGGCGACCTGGATATTTTCAGCTTCGTCGAAGGAATCCCAGGGATTGTATATTCCTTCAGAGTATAACCACCAGAGCCGGACATTTTCCGTGCCCGATGTGGGTGATTACCTAGCCCTGGAAACTCCCGCGAAAGAATCTGTCGCAGAAGACTCCCCGTTCAAACTGTGGTCGGTACAGATGGACAAGCCCGAAAAACAGCTCGTGAGCGGCAGATTCGACTCCGCGAATAAAAAGACGGAAGATGATCCGCAAGATGTCATGCGGATGAAGTCCGAAGATATGGGACGAATGCTGCTTTTATCCCCCGTCTTCACGGCTCCTGCCGGCACAAGACTACAAATCAAAGGCTCGTTTAAACAACGCGCCTGGAAGGAAGGTTTCATCAAATTGGTCTTATTTAAGAAACTTCCCGATGAAACCCGCGTTACGGTTATGGACACCACGCCGTCCGGATTGAGCAGTTCCGATCACTGGTGCTTTACTTCGCAGACTATGCGCGAAGCCTTTAGGGAAAAATATAACGTCCAGGTCGCCATCCTTGGAAAGTTCACCGGGGATGTCCTTGTTCGACGACTAAGATTACGCCGGCGAGAACAGCTGTAATCTTAACTTCGGGACACACTCGTGCATAGACAGCAAAGCGCCGGACGCACTGGACCCTCTCACCCGGAATGCCGATACACACTAAAAAATCTCCACCGTTACATCGTCAATTTCGCATCCGCGCGAAACCTCTATGAAGTCTTCAACTTTACTGAGGACCTGATTACAGTGTTTCTGCTCATTGCTCACGATAACCACCGCCAGGCAAGCATAGTTTCTGATATTCTGCATATCAACTTCAGCAATCGACACATTAAATTTCGCCCTTATTTTCTCCCGGAGCCGATTCAGCACCACGCGCTTATCCTTCAGAGAAAGAGCCTCATCCAAGCGTAACGCCACATGAAGCACACCTATTACCATAAGCAACCACCCCCTCTCGTCGCATATTTTTCCTTTGAAAGCGGAAGAAACACCCGCGAATTCGATTATATTGTACTCTACCTCTCAAGCAATTCTTAAATTACCATTCATTCGTCGCAGATCCTGATGCAGAACAACCACCCCCGGAAACACGTAAAGAACATAACGCTGCTCGGAGCCACGGGAACAATCGGCTCCAATACGCTTGATGTCGTCCGGCATCTGGGACCTGAACGTGTCCACATCAAGGGCGTCAGTGCATTTTCCAACTCCGACCACCTTTCCCGGATAGCCCGGGAATTCCATTGTGACTGGGCGGCCGTTTCAGATCCCGATGCGTACCGTGAACTGGCGACTCGGCTACCTGACTCCTGTCAAGCTGTCAACGGATCCCATGAAATCTGTCATCGCGTTGCTGAACCTGACACTGACCTCATGCTGTGCGCTGTTCTGGGCAATGCGGGGATCCACCCCGTCTTAAGTGCTCTGAAAGCCGGCAAAGACGTGGCCCTTGCGAGCAAAGAAGTACTGGTCATGGCCGGAAACATTGTCCAGCACGAAGCATCAAGAAACGGCGCCCGCATTCTGCCGGTAGACAGTGAACATGCTGCAATCTTCCAGTGTCTCGAAGGCCGAGACACAAGCCGAATCCGCCGCATCATTCTCACTGCCAGCGGTGGGCCGTTCCGGCACGCCTCCCAACAGGAACTTTCAGCGGTGACCGTGGACGCAGCACTCCGGCACCCCACTTGGGCGATGGGGCGCAAAATCACCATTGACTCGGCGACGCTCATGAATAAAGCGCTTGAAGTTATCGAAGCCCACTGGCTCTTCGGTGTCCCGAGTCATCAGATTGAGGTACTTATTCACCCACAATCCATCATTCACTCAATGGTGGAATTTGTTGACGGCAGCATCCTCGCCCAACTGGGATATCCGGACATGCGTCTCCCCATCCAGCACGCGCTTATGTATCCTCAAGTAGAGCAGGGAACAGTCCAGCCGCTTGACTTTGCAACGTGCGGATCGCTAACCTTTGAACAGCTGGACAACGAACGCTTCCCGGCGATAGACCTGGCACGGCACGCTTTGACCGTGGGGGGAACTATGCCGACAGCCTTAAACGCAGCAAATGACGTGGCGGTGGAAAAATTCTGTCGCCAACAGATCCGTTTCGACCAGATCCCGGTCCTGGTAAGCACAATTATGAAGGAACACGACCCCGTTCATAACCCCAGCCTGGAAGACATAATGCGCGTGGACACGGTCGCGCGCACCCAGGCACACGAACTCGTTGACAGCGGGCGACTGCCAAAGTCATGACCCCCAGGTCAAACGCTGAATAATGTCGTGATGCTCGGGATAGTCTCGCAATAACTGCTCCCGTTCCGCAAGTTCAAAATCCGCAAACTCAAATCCCGGTGCCACCACACAACTGACAAGCGAAAAACTCTTATCGCCCCCGAGTTCCGCAGCAAAGTATTTTCCCCGCTCTAACACGCACATCGGGGTTTGTCCTTCGCAGCACTGTGCACCAAGCGTTTTCCTCTCAATCCCCCCATCCGCACAGAGCACGTAAATCAATATAGGCGCCCCCACATGAAAAAACCACAATTCATCGGATTGTAGACGGTGAAATGCCGAAATCTCATCTCCGGGCAACAAAAAGTAAATAGCTGTGGAAAAACTCCGCTCACTTCCGTAACGTTCCGGCAATGCGCCGGCCGGAATAGCTCCCTCCGAACGGTATATCTCCCTAAAAAAGCCGCCTTCGGGATGACGACGCAACCCCAACTGTTCAATCCACTCCCTGGCTCCCTTATCCATAACCACAGGTTTTCCCCCTATCTCACTGCTGTTTTCCGGCAAGTTCCCGCCCGGCACACGCCCCCCCGACCGCCAGCATTCAGCCTTGCGTTTGAGCGTCTACCGCCTTCCGTAACGCACGGATGTGGTCCGGTGTTGTGCCGCAACAACCGCCTATAATGGAAACACCAGCCTGAATGAGAGCCGGTACATGCCCAGCCACTTCATCCGGTGTTTCAGGGTACACACTCTCCCCGTCCACCAATTTCGGCATGCCGGCGTTGGCATGAACCAGAACAGGGACATCGCCCAACGTTTCACGGATCTGGCTGGTGATGTGAACCATTCGTTCAAATCCACAGCCACAATTGGCACCTACAATGTCCGCACCAACTTCCTGAACCTGCCGGGCCGCATCCCCGGGCAGATTCCCCATCATGGTCCGATATTCACCTTTTCCCGTTTCGTCAAACGTAAAAGTTGCCGCAATCTCACAGTCAGTATTCTCCTTGGCGGCCTTCACGGCCATTTTCGCCTCCTCCACATCAATCATAGTCTCCACCAGTATGACGTCAGTTCCGCCTTCCGCTAAAGCGACACACTGTTCGCTGAACGTTTCATACAGTTCATCTTGAGTTATTTCCCCCGTCATCAGCATCTTACCCGTCGGACCAACCGGTGCAAGCACCCATCCGTTCGGCCCCATTTCCTCACGCGATATCTGGGCAGCTTTACGGTTGATTTCGCCAACCTTTTCCTCCAGACCATAAAGCCGTAATTTCAGCGCATTCCCTCCAAAGCTGTTCGTCTTGATCATATCCGGCCCTGCTGAAACATAAGAGGCCGCAACCTCAGCAACAGCTTTCTCATTCGTAAGGCACCACTGTTCAGGGCACTCATCCGCGCCAAGTCCCTTTGAAGCAAGGAGCGTACCCCAAGCTCCGTCTGAAACCATTGTCCCCTCAGTCTGTAAAGCTTTCTTAACGGAAGATATCGCCATTTCTCCTCCTTTTTCTGTCAGTGCTTCGCCAATCATAAACCGAAACGGTTGTTCGAATCGAAAAACACGGCTTCAATGTCACTCCGGGACAAACACCACTCAGTCAAAACCGCAAAGCTTGAGCCGGACGTTCCAACCTGGGTACTTTAAAGTCAATTACCCCAAATGCCAGTCCCGGACTTCTAAGCACCACAGTTGTCTTCAAGCCACCCCCGTCGGGCAAGCGAAACCGTTCCGGATCCCCGAATCAGAGGCGAATCGCGTCTTTACAGTACATACCGGCTTCTCGCCGTCGGTCTCCTACCGCAGATACTACGCATGCTCACATTCTGCCGGAACGCAGGCCATATCCTTTTATGTACCATACACAAAAAAAGGCCTCCGAGTGAGACAATCGGAGGCCTTAACCGGTTTTTAAAGAATTAAGGGTACCCTGACGGGGGAGTTCAACCCCGCCGGGATCCCTATGCAAGCTTCCTTCTGTTTTTCGTTACGGCTTCGGAATCTTTTTAACTCGACGCACGCCGACTTTTTTGGCCAAACCCTCCTTGGCCTTCGAGCCCAGCCAACTCGGTGCACCTGCTCGCGGCTTACTCTCTTTGTAGCCGACTTTATAGCGGTGCAGCGAATAGGTCCCGTCTTTGTTCTGCTTTCCGTGTTCACGAAGCTCAATCATAGTGTTAGGACTGCCTTTCGTTCCGAAGCGCGTGGCTGCTTTCAGTGCCGCATCTCTCGGCGTGGCTCCTGAAAACACATGCTGCTTCCCGTTCTTGATGAATTCGAAATACCTTGCCATTACCCTTCTCCTTTTACTTCGGTTTTTAGTTTCGGCTGCCATTACTTCCCTATGGCAACCGGCGAACGCCTTAATCCGAAGCCCACAGCCTTTGTTCGGGCTATCGGCAAGCCGACCACTGACAGCAACCACAGCTCCTTATGCCATTTTCTATTATATATCACGCCTAGTTCTCTTTGTCAAGCGCTGTTTTTGCGAAAACCCCCGATTTGGCACCAATTTTTTCCATTTCACACCCCGTTTTTGAACTTTCCGTCCGTGCTCTCGGCCTATATAACCGTTCGTACGCCCCAGATGTTTGACAATTCATTCATCACCCGATATAACTCATCCCGCGAATGGTATTCCACTTCCACCGTGTATGTCACATAGTTGCCTTTTCGCGAATGACGCCCTTCTTCCAGTTTATCCTCGATGCGGAGTTCATGCAGACGCATCAGGATATGCGCACGAACATCTTCCCCTTTGTCAGCCAGGATCCGGTGCCTACAGGTAACCGGAAATTCAAGTGGTTGCTCAGCTCCGAACGTATTCATCATGTCACCTCTTCTTTCAACGCAGTCGCCTGCTGGGTCTTAATATTGCTTTTTGTCAACAACAACTGGACGCATAGAAGCTAAATTCCATTGTTTTGACTATAATACTCGGACCTTTTCTTCATATAGCAATTTTAACATATACGGAACTACAGGGTATGACCGAAAAAACCTTTGAGGTATTCGGATTAGGTCAATGCACGCTTGACTTTCTGGGAAAAACAAACACGTATCCGCCCCCTGACACAAAATGTGAACTGAATGAACTTACACAGGCGGGAGGTGGTCCAGTGGCCACAGCACTCTCCGCCCTTACCCGATGGGGGCATAGTTGTCTGATCAGCAGCATGATCGGGGACGACGATTATGGTGAACGCATTCGTTCATCTCTAACGCGGGAAGGTATCGACACATCCGAATTGCATATACGGCCGGAAAGTGAATCTCAGATTGCGTTTGTTGTTGTCCAGCCCGGCGACGGCCAACGCACCATTTTCTGGCGCCGCGCAACCGGCAAGGCTCTTACCCCGGAAGAAGTGAACGAGACATCTCTGCAAAGAGCCAAGGTTCTGCATACCGACGGGCAACTCGTCGAGGCTTCGCTCAAAGCAGCACGAACTGCCCGTAAACATCAGATTCCGACAGTTGTGGACGGCGGAAGTCTGCGACCGGGGATGCTGGAACTGGCTCGCGAAAGCGATTTTTTTATTGCATCGGAAAAATTCGGCCAAGCATTGACGGGCGGAGATTCGCCGACAGAGGCGTGTCGTAAACTTGCAGAATTCGGCCCCGAACTCGCCGCGATCACCCTTGGCAATCGCGGCTGTACCGCTTGCAGCAATGGCGAAACATTCCACATACAGGCCTACCCCGCCCAACCGATTGACACTACCGGGGCCGGTGATGTTTTCCATGCAGGATTTATTCACGGTTTACTCAAGAAATGGTGTACAGCGCGAAGTCTCGATTTCGGTGCCTGGGCAGCCGCCAAGGCAACTGAACATTTGGGTGGCCGCACGGGCATTCCTCGCACCTCAGACTACGAAGCGGATGCCGGCTGAACCTCCGATTCATGATCGTAGCCGAAGAGGGCACGGGCGAACAACTCCGGATCAAACGGCTGCAGGTCATCCAGTTTTTCGCCCAGTCCGACGAACCGCACATTATAGCCCAATTCCTCGCTGACAGCCACTGTAACGCCGCCCTTGCCTGTGCCGTCAAGTTTGGTCAGAATCAGGCCGGTCACCGCGCATTGGCGACCGAACTCCCGCGCCTGATGCAATGCATTGCTGCCGGTAGAGGCGTCTAACGTTAAAAGCACTTCATGAGGTGCACCCGGCAACGCTTTATCCAGACTCCGGCGAACTTTCGCCAATTCCTCCATCAGGCCTTTTCTTGTATGCTGCCGGCCGGCGGTGTCCACGATTACCACCTCGAAGTTCCTTCTTTGAGCAGCACTCACGGCATCGTACGCCACCGCGGCAGCATCAGCGCCCTGAGTACCGGCAACCAGCTCCGCCCCCACTTCTTCGGCCCAAATCCGGGTCTGTTCAATACCGCCGGCGCGGTACGTATCAGCGGCTGCCATAAGTACGGACTTTCCGTCCTGCCTCAATAGATGAGCAAGTTTCCCGGCTGTCGTAGTCTTTCCGCTGCCATTCGTTCCCACCAGCATGATCACTGTCGGTCCACCGGCCTCGTTGAAAGAAATACCAGCTTCCCCTTTATCCGCCAGAATCCTGTGTACATCTTCTTTTGCTACTTCAAGGATTTCGGCACTGGTTGAAATTCTGCCCCGTTCGTACCGATCCCGAATATCCTCCACCAGCCGAGTACTCACCTCTACGCCGAGGTCACAACTGATCAAGGTCGCTTCCAGCTTTTCATAATCTTCTTCACTCCATGATTCATTCTTGCTGAACGTAGATTGCACGTTTCTGACAAGAGAAGTCTTCGTCTTCTGCAAGCCGTTACGAAAGACTTTAAAAACTGATTTCATAAGCCCCCTCTATCACCTTTGCATACCATTTCCAGCTGCAAAAATCCGAGCCGTAGGCAGAGACCTACGTGCTGTTCAATTCGCTTCGCATGACACGGTCAAGCAAACCGTTGATAAAACGCCCGGAATCTTTATCCCCGAACTTTTTCGCCATTTCAATAGCTTCATTCACGGCCGTTTTAGGCGGCACATTTTCCTCAAACAGCAGTTCAAATGCCGCCATCCGCAGGATGCTGCGGTCAATGGCCGTCATTCGTTCCACTGACCAATGCTCTGCGTACTTCGCGAGTATACTGTCTACTTCTTCCCGCTTGTTCAGCACCCCTTCAATGAGTTTGTATGCAAATCGCTGCACCCTGCGTTGTTGCTCGTTGTTCCAGTCTTCCGGCATCCCTTCGCGAGCCTGTTCCCACAAGGTATCCAGCGTCTGTGTCTCGAGAAACCAGTCTCTCTGCATATCTATACAATAGAGCACCTGCAACGCCGCTTCCCGAGCAAATCTAAGAGCTGACGGCGTATTTCCGCTACGAGTAGAATCGTCTATTTTGATAGGATCGTCGCTCATTTGCCCCGCGGAAGTTGTTTGTAAAGGTTTGCCATTTCAATCGCACTTTGGGCCGCATCCGCCCCGCGATTACCTGCTTTCGTGCCGCTGCGCTCCACCGCCTGCTCTATAGTGTCTGCAGTAATCACGCCGTATATGACGGGAACACCGGTGTGCATGGCAGATTGTGCCACGCCTTTCGCAACCTCTGAATTGATGTACTGCGCATGAGGCGTCCCCCCCTGGATCACTACACCGAGGGCGATAACAGCATCGAAGCGACCAGTTTGCGCAAAACGGTTGCAAACCATGGGCAATTCAAACGAACCGGGCGTCCATGCAGTCTCCACTTCACCGGCATCTCCGCCATGACGCTCAATGCAGTCGATTGCTCCTTCCAGAAGTTTACGGACAAAAAACTCATTAAAGCGGCTGCAAACCAGACCGAACCGGAGCCCTGTGGCCACGAGTTGGCCTTCGTACACCCGAGCACTTTCGCCTTTTCCCATAATCATTTTTCCTTCCGTTTAAGTGTTAGCGTTTTTTCCAGCAGCAGTAGCAGACACCAAGGCTTCACCGCTCCTTCACAACTCACCCTTCCACTTCCGGTGTTACTTTAACCCCCCCCGTTCCCAGCGCAAATGTGCTCCCCTAACTTAATAGAGACGTCGAGCGTCGGTCCAAACTTCCCGCCGATCACGCCGATCGTAACGTCCGCTTTGTCGACAATGATTTCTCAGGATTCTTTCTCAGTGTACACCATGCAGTACCAACTATGCCATCGGATGCTCTGTGATTTCAGTTGCGCCTCGAAGACTGAACGCACACGACCGATTTCGTCTTTACTCAGACGCTCTGACAAGCGGTCTGCATAACTGGGACGGTGCGGATCGGACGTACGCGTAAACCATCGTTCAATCATTCCAGCAGTAACAGTGTACGCCGAACACTGCTCCATCAGCTCTATGACCGGCAACTTGAAACCAGCCTCCTGGAACCACTGAGACAAATCATCCGTATCCCAATTCACCATGGGGTCATCCGTGTCAGCGTAAATCCTCTCCTCAGCCTCACATAACTTCGCCCTGAGCTCTTCGTCAAATGCTTTCGTTTCGATGAGATTGTACAACCGCTGAGCATGGCGTGGCAACGCTTCTGCCAGGCAAAGTCGCCCTTCAGCTTTGAGCCACGAGCGTATATTGGATAAGAGCTCCACTCGCTCGCGGACACGCGTTAAAACACTGCGCCCTATAACAAGGTCGAACTGCATCTGCTCGTATCCGTCCTGTTCCAAGCATTGCCCAAAATCAGTCACCGACCCCACGACAATATGGGGACGACGCAATTCCGGCAGATCCTTACATTTGCCTTCAACAGCTTCGCCGACTTCTGTATTGCTGACCAGCGACCACACACCCCCCTCGGGAGCTTTCCTCAACGCCTCCCAGGTGAAGACCCCGCTGTCTCCGCTCAGATCAAGCACAATCTCATGCCGCCGACATTGTGCTTTTTCGAAGAGGTCATCCCGCAGTCGCCCCCATTGCTCGGGAACATTGTTCACGGTTCGGTCCAGCCATTCTTCTACATCACGATCTCGAGGGGAGTAGGTGAGCACCTCCGGAGGAACTTCCTGCGTCCCCGGATCCATAGCGGCAGCCAGTTGCACTTCCCGTCGACGACGAACCTGTTCAGCAATCTCCCCTTCATAACCAAGCTCCCCGGGCTGATAAAAGATGCGTCCCCTCAGAAAGCTGGGCAGGTACTGTTGCGCCACCCAGTGGTTCCGGTACGCATGCGGATACAGGTACCCGGCGCCATGACCGAATCCTTCACTGTCACGGTGATCATCTTTCAGATGCGTGGGAACTTCTGCCTCCGCTTCTTTCTCGACAGCGCTTAAAGCATCAAAGAACGCGAATGTCGAATTGGATTTGGGCGCCGTGGCCAGGTAAAGTGTAGCCATGGCCAGATGGTAACGCCCTTCCGGCATACCTACCCGGTCAAACGCATCTGCAGCGGACTGAACCACGGTCAAAGCATGCGGGTCAGCCAAACCGACATCCTCCCCGCAGAAAATCAGCATGCGCCGAAAAATAAACCGCGGATCTTCACCGGCATACACCATCTTCGCCAACCAGTACACGGCAGCATCCGGATCCGAGCCACGCAGAGATTTTATGAAAGCGCTGATCGTGTCAAAATGATAATCTCCTTCCCTGTCGTAGAGCACAGCCCGCTTCTGGATCGAATCTTCAGCGACATTCATATCAATATTCGTACACCCGTTCTCCTCGGGCTCGGTGGTTTCCACCGCTAGCTCGAGCGCATTCAGAAGTGCCCGGGCATCTCCATTGGCTACATTCACGAGGTGATCAAGCGCCTGCGGATCGATATTCACGTTCCTGCCCCCGTATCCTCTGTCCGCATCCGCCAACGCCTGGCGAGCAACCTGATGAAGATCTTCGTCCGAGAGAGGTTTCAGCTGAAATATCCGGCTGCGACTTACAAGAGGGCGGTTTACCGTGAAGTAAGGATTCTCCGTGGTGGCGCCGATTAAAATAATGGTGCCATTCTCAACGAACGGCAGCAGTGCGTCCTGCTGGGCCTTGTTCCAGCGGTGGACTTCATCCACAAACAGAATGGTACGCTGTCTGTACTGTGTACGTGCACGTTGGGCTTCATCGCAAACATCGCGAACATCCTTGACACCCGCCAGTACCGCATTCAGAATCCGGAACCGACTCTGAGTGGTGTGTGCAATGACACTCGCCAAAGTAGTTTTCCCCGTGCCGGGCGGACCGTAAAAAATCAGGGAGGAAAGCTGATCCGCCTCTATTGCACGCCGCAATAGCCTTCCGGGGGCCAAAATATGATCCTGCCCCACAAATTCGTCCAATGTGCGAGGCCTCATGCGTGCAGCAAGCGGCTGGTTTTTCTCCATATCGTTCCGATTCGCGTGCGCGAACAGGTCTTCACTCTCCGAGGCCGATGTCATAATTTCCTCCTGAAAGGCGATAACGCCCACGTCACCCGCAAAGTGCTTCTACATTCAGAATACAGGCTTTTCGGCAGTATGATAAAAGTCCGTCTGCTTCACATCTGCTTGACCGGCATAACCACCCGTAAACCCGCACTCACACATCCACCACAACACATGCCTGCCATTTATCCTGAAACCATTCGACCCTGAAATTATGATAAGTTACTGCTTTCACGTCCACGCCCGTTTCGTGTCTGGAAGGATCTATGGCCTCACCCCACGCCTCTCCCTTCAATTGCCAGACATTACCGACTTGCCCACAGAACTCCGGCTGCTGCAACCGTACCACAACCCCCTCCGCATCTTTGTAAAATAAGAGCTTTTCTAACAGATTGCGAATCAGTTCCTCCACGCTGTCACAGGATAATGCCAATTCTCTTCTTTCCTCGGCGGCAATCTGCTCCGGATTTACGACCATCAGCTCAATAAGAGCATCACACACAGACACACATAACTCAGACAGGTCGTACCCCCATGCGCAAAACGCTTCATCCGAGGTACTCAATTCATCACTGTATGTGTACGGCATTTGCCAGCCCTTTCTTCTCCGTATCATCGCAACTTCACAGGCTCACGGCCCACGCCTCGATCAATTCCTCTCTCTTCAGGGAACAAACTGCATTCGCGGATGACGGTGCAGGCGTGGGCAGATTTTTCTCCAGCCGCTCAACTGATCCCCCACGATTGAAGACAAGCCGCAAAATCCTGAGCCAAAGGAGCCGCCACGGTTATCAATTGTCCACCCCATGGATGTTCAAAACGGATTTTTTCAGCGTGCAACATCTGGCGGCGTACCCCGGCTGTGTTCACCGTATAACTCCGTTTACCGTAGCGCCTTTCACCAACCACAGGGTGACCGATGCCGGCCAAATGCTTCCGAGCCTGATGTGTCCGCCCGGTGTCAAGGCGAAGCACGAGGTGGCTGATTTGACGATTGGCACTTACCACCCGATAATGTGTCACTGCCTTCTGGCCTTCGATCGGCTGTCGGATCGTGCCGCTTTCTTTTCGCGGTCGCCCATGAACAAGCGCATGATACGATTTGAATATCTCTCTGGACCGAAAAAGCTCCGTCGCCGCCGTCCAGGCAGCCCGGTTTTTCGCGAACATAAGACATCCCGAAGTGTCCCGGTCAAGACGATGCACAGCCGCTATAGCCTGATTGCCCCACTCGCGACGGACCTTCTGCTCCGCACTTTTCCGCCCCACACTCAACATACCCGCCGGTTTATTCACCAGGATATAAACAGAATCCTCGTACAGCAGGGCGGAGTTTTTCACGTCAGCCGCATCGCCCGACGTAGAAACAACCTCAACCACATCCTCTGCTTCCAGAGCGTGCTTCGCCATCCATACACACTTATTGTTCACCCGCACTGCTTCCGCATCAAGCCAACGCTTCGCCGCTTTCTTGGACACGCTCGTGCGTCGGGCAAGAAAATCAACCAAGGTCTCCCCCTGTTCCTTTTTCCCAACCTTAAATCTTTTCCTGTCCTCGAGGTCCATATCTATATCCACATCCAGCCCAGGCGGGCAAGCAGATCCCGCCCGAATTATCAGAACCTTCTCTTACGCCCTTTGCCGGCCTTTTCCGCAGAAAATATCGTCAAGCGCAACAGCAACGATGGGCTTCCTGATTTCCAATTCAACGACCGACGGACAGTCTCCCTTCCATCCGGCATTGTCACCATATCTGTTTCCGGCGGAGTTCATTGACAACCGTTTCCCGCCAATTACGGTTCGCCTGCGGATTCGCCGGACTGGGATGAAGAATTCTGACAATGCCCACATCCCGCCTAGCTAAAGCTTCACTTGCCTGTTCGGCAGCCACTTTACCAATACCTACCACAGTGCCAACCTTGAGAATACCACATACCGCCTGCAGGTGTTCATTACAAACCTCGAACAGTGACCTTCGCTGGGCGACCGGAAGTTTGTCGGGCGTCACGTTGCGCCCACTTTCGTCCAGGAACAACAGCGGCGAGTAATTCAGAACAAAATGATTACCAAAAAAATCCGCAGGTTCACCAAAACGCTCCGCAAACAATCCCCACAGCCGTTTTCCGCTTACTTCTGAATACCGGCAGGAAAATCCTTCCACAGGACGTTTTTCATGTTCCGTAGGCGGTTTCTGTATTTTTCCGCTAATTCCCAGCCAGTTGCGGACCCGATGGATCTCACCGAACGGCACGCCGACCTGCGCCATGCCCCATGGTCCGGGATTCATGCCGAGAAAAAGCACCTTCTTTGGCGGATCACCGTAACTGCACACGTACTTCCGGTACGGATCCCAAGCATACTCCAAGGGATTATAAACATACGCCACCGGCGCGCTGAACTGTATACGCGAACACTGCGCGCGCAGTTGAACAGACGCATCTAAAAGATTGTCAGCTTGCGAAGTCATCTTCTCCTCTTTCCACGGTACTGAGTCTTTCGAAACATCAGTTTCCACTACTTAACGCCGTACATCTACGGTCATCCTACACTTCGCACTTGATTTTGTGGTTGCATATGCAAGGCAGCGAGATGGCGTGGTAGTTCGTTGCCACTTCACTTAGCTACGTTGCTGCACGTTCGTGCAGCCGCTGTCTGACCACTTGACAGTGGCCGGACGGTCCGCGAATCGAAGCTAACGACGCACATGCAATCACAAAATCAATTCTTTAGGGGTATTGGCCAGTTAGGAACTGCGTCAGCCTGTCGTCACCATCCATGCTGTATTTGTCATGCTGCACGCAGTGCCTGCCTTCAGCGTGTCAAACTGCGTTTACTATGTCGTCAACATCCAGGATCTACTTGTCACGCTGCATGCAATGCCTGCGTTCAGCGTGTCAAGCTGGGAACGCCTGATCTCAAGGAACGCCTTTGAATATGTTGCGGCCCTCCGCCACATATTGCGCTCGAGGCCGAGCGCATCCCCAGAAGGCGGCTTTTCGGACGTCACTTGTTTGAGGTATCCGGACTTCG
>CAJXKU010000028.1 GCA_913055945.1 uncultured Lentisphaerota bacterium
TTGTGCGTCGGCAACAGTGCGCAGTGGGACAAATGGTCCGCTCGGCGTGCGCAGCATAAAATCCTTGAGGTTATAGCCGGACCTCTGCTGCTGCGCAGGCAGTTTCACGCGTACGTCCACCTCGTTCTGGCCCCTGAGTTGACGGATCGCGCGGGCACCGTAGAAGGCACTGCGGACTTGCCTGCCGACGCCTTGAGCGGTAAAGCCGAGCGCTTTGCCCGCCGGCCGCATCTTGAGGTCGAATTGGGGCTTTCCCGGTTGAAATCCGTCGTCGACACCGCTGACAATGGCATATTGACGGAGTTCTCCGGCCAATTCGCCGCTGGCTTCCCGCAGGACTGACATCTGCGGATGCCGGAGTTCAACGTTGATGTCTTCGCTGCCACCACCCGGGCCGCCGTGTGCAGAGCGGAACTTGATGTAATCTGCGCCCACGACTTTTTGCATGTTTTTGCGCCATTGCCTGGTGAACGTTGCCGTAGATAATGTTTTCTTGCGTACTTCAGGAGGGGCAAGCAGTACACGCACGGTGGCCAGGTGACTGCCTCCGCCGGAACCTCCGCCGCCGGTAGGACCGGTTCGCGACCCCCCGCCGCCGACTTCTACCAGTATACCGCGTATCAGTTCGTCATGACCGGTATCTGCGATAACCTGTCGAGCTGCCGCGCTGAGCTTGTCCGCCGCTTTCTGGGTTTTTTCCGCCGGTGTACCGTAGGGAAAACCCACCTTGGCCATGGCAAAATCCGAAGGTGCTTTCGGGAAAAGGCCCATGCCCATGCGCCCGCTTCCGGCGTACCCGATGACTGTAATAAGGACACAGAGTGCGACAATGAATGCTACATACCGGTGACGCAGGACAAAATCAAGGAACGGGCTGTACCATTTGCGCACCCAGTTTTTGAAAGCGTTGCTGAATGACTGCTGCAACGAGTGGATATACGCAGAGACACGGCTGCGTCTGCCGCCCCGATCATGAGCAAGGTGCGCAGGCAGCACGAACAAACACTCAACCAGGGACAACACGAATGCGCTCCCCACAACCAGCGGGATGATGCCGAATATCTTACCGGTGGTACCGGGAATAAAGTACAGCGGCATGAATGCGGCAATGTTGGATATGATACTGAAAGTGATGGGCGTTACCATCTCTTTCGCACCTTTTTGGGCGGCCTCGAGGGCAGACATTCCCTGTTGCCGGTAGCTGTAAATGTTCTCGCCCACGATAATAGCGTCATCCACCACGATCCCTAAGGCGATGATAAACGCAAACATGGAGATCATGTTCAGACTCACCCCGAGGACGGGCAGGATCAGGAAGGATCCCAGGAAGGAAATCGGGATGCCCATCATCACCCAGAACGCCAGCCGGATTTCCAGAAAGACGCCGAGAAGCAGAATGACTAATAGAAGCCCCAGTGCGGCATTCTTCATCAGCAGGTTCGCGCGCTGTTCATATTTTTCGGCCCGATTCCCGAACACGACCGTATCGATTCCCGGCGGCAGTTCCGAGGAAAGAGCCTCCAGTTCTTGTGAAACGGCTTCCTGGACCTCAATAGGTGTTTGCTGCCCTACGCGGTAAACACTCAACTCCGCGGCAGGTTTGCCATTGAAGCGCATGTACTCGTCCGCCTCCTCGAAGCCGTCCGTCACGGTCGAAAGTTGCCCTAACGATACACGACCGCCAGTGGGTGGATTGATCACATCAAGGGCGGCGAAATCCTGTCCATAATCCCGCCGTTCCTGCATCCGGACAAGCACATCGCCGCTGGGCGTCTCAAGTGTACCGCCGGGTACATCGACAGCTCGTTCCCGCACCTGGCGCGCGATTCGGTCCAGGGTCAGCCCGTAACGGCGAAGTTGCTGCTGGGGAACTTCGACACCGATTTCTAAATCCGGAAATCCGGACAGATCGACGCGGGTGACGTGCGGGTTCTGCAAAAGTTCGTCGCGCACTCTTTCGCCGAGGCTGTGCAATGTGGTTTTCTCTGTTTGGCCGTACAGAACGATGCTCATTACCTCACGTTCGTGCGAGGCGATTTTGACTTCCGGCTCTTCGGCGTCGTCCGGAAACGTTGTGATACGGTCGACCTCACTCTGGATATCGTCCTTGAGGTTCTGCAGATTTGTTCCCCGAACAGCTTCGATGGTCACAGTACCGCGTGTTTCGTTGGCGGTAGAAGTCACCTCCTCCACACCTTCCAGGCCGCGGACCGCCTCTTCCACCGGTAACACGATGCTCTGCTCGACCTCTTCGGGATTAGACCCGGGATACTCTACGGACACGCGGACCTCATCCACTTGGAAATCCGGAAAGTGTTCTTTTTTGATGTCGCGCAGAAACAGGAACCCGCCGACTAAGCAGAGGATCATCAGCAGGTTGGCCGCCACGGGATTTCCGGCCATCCAGGCGACCGGACCGACGGCGATCCCCGGCGTTGTTTGTTTATCACTTTGGCTCATTGTTTCTTTTTCCGCTTGCTCTTTTGCGACTTTTTACCATTATCAGGCTTTGCCGATCGCTTCTTTTCTTCACCGGGGTCGCGCAGCTTCATTCCTTCGACAGGGGTGGAAATATCGCTGGTGATCAGTTTGTCACCTTTATTCAGACCTTCAGAAACGAACACGTGGTCGGGCGTTCGCGCTTTTACCTCAACTTCTTTGATGGCCAGTGTGTTCTGCGGCGAAAGGACCCACACACGATTCCCTTCGCGGAACGCGGTCCGGGGCACCTTGACAACGTCCCTTATTCTGTTCCCCTGAATCCGCGCCTCTACGAAACTGTCGAGGAGCAAGGCAGGCTTGTCCGCATTCGCCTCCTTTACGCTGCGCGGATCGTCGACTTCCACCACAACCTGCGCCATTCGGCCCTGTTTCTCTAAGCCGGGTTTCAACCTCACGACCCGGCCCGTGCGATAACTGTTTTTGTCCCAGCCTGAACGCAACGCTATGCGAACCTTCGAGCCTTCATCCTTGTCGTTTTTTTCGCGCGGAATCTCCAGCCACCGGAGCTGATCGACCGGGACATTGAGGGTAACCCAGTATCGGTCGGTATTGACGAGCGTGGCCAATGATTGGCCGGGCGCGACGTAATCGCCGGGGGCCACGTTTTTGGCCTGGACAACTGCGTTGAGGGGAACTTCTACGGTGGTTCGTTCCAGCGCAAGTTGCGCTTCCTCCATTGCCGCTTTGGCTTTTCTCCGGGTCTGCAACGCCTTTTTATGAGCTTTTTCAGCAGACGCTTTCCGGGCTTTCGCCGCATCCAGGGCAGCCTCTGCCGCTTTCACGTGCGGCTTCCGTAAGATGAGGCTTTTTTCGTCGTTACTGATATTTTGGCGGCCAGGTTCAGGGATGGCTTCTGAAGAACCGGGAAGGTTCTTGAGCACCGCTGAGTCGGCGGAAGGGAGTACCGAGGTACCGGTGGAGTCCTGCCCATTGTCTTCCCCCGTGAACAAACGATATTCCGAACGGGCCACTTCCTGCCTGGCTTTTTCAAGGATCAATTCCTTGTCCGCTTTCGCGATTTCACTTTTCCTTTCGCGGATGGCGAGTTTTCGTTCCTCGACAGCGAGCTTTGCTTCTTCGTACGCTGCCCGGGCTTTTTCAAGAGCCAGACGGTAGTCACGCTGCTCAACCGTTACCAACGTGGCGCCCTTTTCTACATAGCTGCCGGGGGTCAAATCAGCATTCACCTTTGTGACACGACCACTGACGCGTGCTGTTAATCCGACGCGATCCACCGCTTCGACCGTGCCCATGGCATCCACAGTCATGCGTTTTGTGAACGGCTTTACCGTTTTTGTGTTCACCAGGTGAACTTTGTCTTTTCCTTTACCGCGCCGTTTCGCTTTAGGCGGATTGGAGAGCCAGTACCAGGCTGCTGCCCCTGCAGCCCCGATTAAACAAAGGGCGAGCAGCGTTTTTACCAAAATCCGAACTTTGCTGTGCGATTGCTGATGTTTGTTTCCTGTTGCCATTTTTTCGTGCTTTCTGTTAGTGGTCGTATGCAGAATGAAAGTGCACACTCTCCTAAGGGGTGTGTATGCTTTAACGCAATACCGGGAACGAACCCAGACATGCTAAAGCATGAACTCTGACCACTCCGTATTCCCGTCGGCGTTCACGCTGTCAGAGTTCAGACTTTAGTCTGTCTTTGCCAACACGGAATGCCAGGACAATCTTTATACAGAACGTTTAATCCATTCATTATAACCCGGACTCCGATGCAGGTTTCTTATTCGCCTCATCTCCGGACGATTCTTGGTTCTCTCCCTTTTTTGCAGCGTTATCCTCACCATGCCGGTTTTTCTCCGGCCGCTCCAGATCCCAAGTGCCGGCCAGAGCGCGGTAGAGGTTGATTCGGTCCTGAACCAGGCGCACGTGGGCTGTCAATGCTTGACGCTGGAGTGTCTGATAGCGCCGCTGTTCGTCGAGCACCTTCAGAAAATCCACTGCGCCATTGCGATATTTCCGGCCCAATTGCTGAAGGGTCTGTTTTGATAAACGGAGCTGTCGCCGGATGCCGGCCAATGCGCGACGCTGCTTTTGTTCATTGCTCAGCGCATCTTCGACTTCCCGCACCGCGGTCAGTAGCGTTTGTCCATACTTGTACAGACTTTCGGCGGCCGCGGCGCGCGCACGGGCCACTTCCGCCTCCCGGCGTCCGCCGTCCAGAAGCGGTGCTGTCATGTTCCCCGCCAGCTTTGCTACCCACTCTTCCAGGAGTGCTGTGGGCTCAGTCGCCGCCGTTGTGAAACTGCCGGAGATGGTAAAGCGCGGATACTGCTCAGCGATGGCGGCGGCGACAGACCGGTCTTTCGCCCGTACCCGCAGATACGCGTTGCGTACATCCGGCCGTTGTCGCAACACCTCCGCGGGTACGCCGGTATCCGGCAGCGAAGGCAATTCCGGCAGATCCGCTTTTTCCGGGAAAGAGGGCTGAGACGGCGTTCTTCCAAGGAGAACAGCGAGTTGATGCCGTAGGGTCTGCAACTCAGCTTGCACGCGCTCTCTGTCCGTGCGGATAGCCTCAATTTGCTTACGCTGCTGCAGGACATCTGTTACCGGTACAGCCCCTTTCTGAAATCGGCTGGTGACCAATTCAAGATACCGTTTGTTTGTCGCAATTTGCTGTTCGAGCAGATCGAACTGCGCCCGCTGGTTGACGAGCTGATACCACGCGTTGGCGACCTGCGCCGTCAACGACAGGGCGGCAGCATCCACGTCAGCGGCCGAAGCCTGCGCGTTAAGACGTGCCGCGTCGGTGGCCGCCCGCACTTTGCCCCATACATCCACTTCATAAGTTGCTTGCAGCCCCAATGAAAATTCGTTTTCATTCGTTCTACCTGTATCAGTACTGCTACCGCCGGACGCTCCGGATCCTGAATCCGCATCGCGTTCCTGAACGACGTGGGCGGCTGAAGCCGTAGCATCGAGCTGCGGCCACAGGGTTGCTCCCTCTTTCCGCGCGACGGCGCGAGCTTGGTCCAGCCGCGCCCAGGCACCTTTCAGATCGAAGTTCTCCTTTAATGCCTGCCCCATAAGCTCGTTCAGTCTGGTGTCTTCGAGGGCGGTCCACCATCTGTCCGGCATGTCCGTTTTGCCTTCTCGGGAGAACGTATCCGTCGGCTCAATCGGGGTTTGCACCTGGTGTTCCTGCCTGGCACAGGACGTGAGCAGGAGGAGAGAAACCGTTATCCAGACCGCGTGAAACGGCAGAATTACGCGTTTTTGTGTTGTTTTCGAATCAGCAGATGGTGACGGGTATTTCATTTGTAAGGGTACCGGCGTTCTCGGTTTATATGTCTGTTGCCATAACGTTAGAGCCCCTTCGCCTGCCAGCATCGATGAAAGATCTGGGCTCCGTAGAAGAGTATACCCGTAAAACCTATCAGCGCCAGAAGGCTGAACCATACCGGGAAATATGGTTGCTGTCCGAAACCACATCTCAGCAGGTCGCCGGCATACGACAACGGTGAAATCGGCGAAATCCAGCGTGCCCAGCCGGGCATCTCCGCAATCGGCAGGAAAATACCGCTGACAAACAGTAAAGGCAACCGCACCAGATTCGACAGAAGCATAATGTTCGACGGGCTGCTTGCCGGCGGTGCGGCCAGCAGCACGCCCAGCGAGGCAAAACTCATTGCACCGAATACAATACCGCCGACAACGAGGGGGAGATGCACGACTTTGGCGTCCGTGAGCACAAGCCCCAGCACTACAGGTATGACAGACAAACCGGCACCGAAGACGAGACCGCTGACCACGTCCCCGGCCAGAATAGCCCGAAGGGAGAGTGGCGAAGATATCAGCCGTTCATAGGTTCTGGCCCGCCGTTCCCACGGTGTCACCAGAGGTCCGACCGCGCTGGCGGTAAACCACAGCGCCATGGCGACCATCCCCGGCACTATGGCTTCCGGTGGTATAGGCCGGCCCATCTTGAAACTCAGGAAGAAAAAGATAGGAAACACCACGCCGAAGATCAATACCGGCGGTTTCAAATAGTAGAGGATAGCGTTCTTTTTGGCAATCACGAACGTTCCGCGCGCCTGTCTCCGCCAATTGTTGATGGCTGTGCCTGTGCTCATTTATCTGATTCCTCGTGTTAACGTGTCCGCGAACTGAAACGCATACGCTGCAGGTGCTATTTTGCCGTATCGTTTTCGCCTGTCAATTGGAGAAACACATCCTCCAGGTTCGGTTTGCAGGTGGCGATTTCGCTGATGTTCCAGCCGTTCGTGTCCGCTAAGCGTACAATCTGCGTGGCCGTATGTCCGGGAGCCTCTGTATACAGCCGAAGAAACCCTGCATCTTCCGACTTCGCATCCGTCACGCCCGGCAATGAACGCAGTTGTTCCGGATCTACACCCTCCGTTTCAAAACAAAGGACGACTGAGTGATGGGATTTCATTACTTGCCGAAGCTCTTCCGGTTTATCGATAGCAACAATACGGCCTCCATTGATAATGCCGACGCGGTGACACATCTCTTCCGCTTCCGCCATGTTATGGGTGGTCAGGAAAACCGTCAACGACTGTTCGTTCATCTGACGCACGATCGTAGGCATCAGCCGCGCACTGTGGACATCCAGTCCGCTGGTGGGTTCGTCAAGAAACAGGATTTCCGGTTCACTGACGAGAGCTGAGCACAGCATGAGGCGTTGGCGCAGCCCTTTGGAAAGAGAACGGGCCTTTTCTTTGCGTCGATCATACAGTCCGAGTTCATCCAGGAGACGACGGCCGTTTTCCACTCGCTGCCGCCGGGGTACGTCATGGAGTTCCGCCATGAGCATGACATTACGCCATACACTGAGGTCCAGGTAGACATTGGCTTCTTCGGGCACGATGCCCAGGTGTTCCCGAGCGGCGAGTGATTCAGTGCGGATATCATGCCCGCGAATGGTTGCCGCACCGCTCGTCGGTTCTATGATCCCTGTAAGCATCCGCAGCGTGGTACTCTTTCCCGCACCATTGGGGCCCAGAAAGCCGAAAATCTCGCCGGCCTGCACGTCGAAACTGACGCGGTCCACCGCGGTCAATTCGCCGAATCCTCGGGTAAGCTTTTGTACATCGATTACGGCAGTCATCTCATTTCACCTTTTTTCGAAAAGCAGGCATTGCATGCAGCGGGACAACACATCCTGGATGTTGACGACACGCTCAACGCAGGCATTGCATGCAGCAGGACAACACATCCTGGATGTTGACGACACGCTCAACGCAGTTGCTCAACGCAGTTGCTCGCACGGATGGCTGTCATTGTCGCCGTGACATTCTCTGATCTGTGCCGGGGAGCATTCGCCGGGGTTGTCTGACAGCTTTTCGGGATGCTCACAACCTGTTGGCTGATCCTTATCCGTGCACGGATGATCTTCGGACGTGCCGTGACATTGGCGAATCTTTTCCGCGGAGCATTGCTCAGGGCTTCCGTTGAGGTTTTCCGGTTGTTGACATGTTTTCGGTGCGTGACACATTCTGAATTCCTCCAAGTTATTCGGTTCAGGTTTAGACTTTTCGAGTTAGTGAATGCTAATATACTAATACCATACTCCTCGTATACTTGTTGTCAACATCCAGTACGTGGAGGTTTCACGTAAACGATTTCACCTGCAACAGCCGCAGTCCGTTAAAGATCACGATCAATGAGGCGCCCATATCTGCAGCGATAGCCATCCACAGGGTGGCCCACCCGAAGAGTGCGAGGACGATAAAAGCCGCTTTCAGCCCCAGGGCGAAGGCCACATTTACCTTGATGGTACGCAGGGTGCGCCGAGAATGCTCTATAAGCCAGGGCAGTTTTGCTAAGTCATCGGACATGAGTGCGACGTCGGCAGTTTCAATCGCCACATCTGTGCCCATGCCTCCCATGGCTACCCCGAAACCCGACGTTGCCATGGCAGGAGCATCGTTGATGCCATCGCCAACCATGGCCATGTTCCGGAATTCTGCCGACATGGATTCTACGGCGGCGACCTTGTCTTCAGGCAGCAGTTCAGCCCGGTATTCATCCACCCCGGTGCTTTGGGCGACTGCGTCGGCGGTGGCCCGGTTATCGCCTGTAAGCATGAGGATTTTTTTGATGCCCGTTCTTTTCAGAGCCTTCACTATGGCCGGCGCATTGTCCCGGAGAGGGTCTGCCACGCCGATGAGTCCGCACACATGTTCCTTGTTTCCAAGAGCAACCACCGAATGGCCGGCATCCTCCAGTTCCGTGGCGGTTTGATGGACATCTTCCGTTTCTTCCTCTTTTTCGTGCATGAGTCTATGACTGCCGATCCAGAACGACTGGCCGCCAATGACAGCTTCTGCACCCTTTCCTTTGATTGCCTGGAAACTTTGTGCTTCGCCGGGTACTATCCCTGAAGCCTCGGCTTTTCGGAGAACGGCCTGAGCGAGGGGATGTTCACTGTGCTTCTCCATGGTTGCAGCAAGATACAGAATTTCATTGGGTATATGGCCGTTAAAAGGAACCACCGACTGTATCTGCGGCTGGCCGAGCGTCAGCGTGCCCGTCTTATCCATGGCAAGTGCACGGATTCTGCCGGCGGCTTCGAGAAATACACCCCCTTTGATAAGGACCCCGTTACGTGCAGCCGAAGCAAGACCCGAGACGACACTGATCGGTGTAGAGATAACCAGGGCACAGGGGCAGGCAATGACGAGTATCACGAGACCGCGGTAGATCGAGGGTATCCAGGCATGGGAGAGTACAAGTGGTGGGACCAGCGCAACAGCAGCAGCCAGAGCCATCATAACCGGCGTATAACTACGGGCGAATTTCTCAATCCACTGTTCAGCCGCAGCCCGGCGGCCTTCTGCCTCTTCCACCATGTGGATAATGCGGGCCAGTGTTGTGTCTTCGGCTGTCCTGGTTGCACGGAACTGTAATGCCCCCGTACCGTTAATGGACCCTGCGAAAATTTCGTCACCTGCCTCTTTTTCGACAGGAACAGATTCACCGGTAATCGGGGACTGGTTCACCGCGGAATGCCCTTCGGTAACTTCACCATCCAGCGGGATCCTCTCTCCCGGCCGGACGAGTACGGTTGCTCCTATGGGCACCTTCTCCACAGCATCTTCTTGAATGCCGTGGTCATGCGGACAGATATAACGCGCTGTGGCCGGAGACAGATCCAGCAGGGCCTGAACTGCGTTCCTGGCGCGAACAACACTCCATTGCTCGAGCAGGAGGGATAGACTGAAAAGGAAGGCAACAGTGGCAGCTTCAAACCATTCCCCGATCACCAGTGCCCCGATCACGGCAATCATCATGAGCAGATTCATGTCAGCCCGGCCTCGGCGAGCGGAAGCCAGCGCCCGCGGCGCGACATACCATCCGCCAAACACGACGGCGCCCACATACAGCAGCCGCGAGGTCAAGGGGTAAAGGTGCTCTTCGGTTCCGTGGCCTGAGATAAGGGCATCGATAAAACTGCCGTGTATGATCCAGTGGCTCAGAAAGCCACTCACAAGGAACACGGCGCTGACGGCTGTCATAATCAGGCGCCCGTGTACAGCCCAGAACGTGCTGGATGACTCCACTTGCCGGTGTTGTTCCCAGGGAACCGCCTCCATGCCCGTACGTTTTACGGTGTTAACAATGGTCTCTGGCGCCGTGTGCTCCGGGTCGTATGAGACGACCATTCGGCTTTTGAGCACATCAAACTGTAAGTCCTCAATGCCGTCGAGAGGTTGCAGAGCTTTCCTGAGAATTTCAATCTCCTCTGCACAGTCAAGGCCGCGTACTTTGTACGCAATCCGTTCTGTTTGTTGTTCCTGTTGCATAAACCTCGGTGTATTACTATGCATGCATGAAAATTCTTGCGAAGACAGCCATAGAAATATATTTCGTTTGCAGCTTCTATATCGGCTTGTTCCGCTTTCTGGGTGTACATACAAAAACGGTATAAAATTCATACCTGATCCTCATTCTTTTCAGGGGATGGCTGATAGAGCTGAGCTGTTGCGTATGTTATATGTAAAAATTCGTTCTTGGGATAAACGAAGGTCTGGATAATTTTTTCATGCTGAATACAGAACGAAACAAGCGTAACCCCGCGGTGTTTCTGGATCGTGACGGTACAATTATCGAAGACTGCGGGTACCTTTCCCACCCGTCCCAAGTGACGTTCTTCGCAGACACCATCTCGTCACTCCGCGGTTTAGCCGTTTACTTCGACTTATTCATGGTCACGAATCAGTCGGGCATAGCCAAAGGGACGATTTCCATGCAGGACGTCGAGGAGGTAAACAGTTACATCAGTTCGTGTCTCTCCGCTCAGGGAATACCGCTGCGGGCAATATATGTCTGTCCCCACGAACGTGAGTCTGGCTGCCGGTGCATCAAGCCTAATCCGTATTTCCTCAAAAAAGCGGAATGTGAGTTTGGGGTTGATCTTGCACGTTCTTTTGCGGTGGGGGACCATCCTCATGATGTGGAATTCGCGGAAAGTGTCGGGGCCACAGGAATATATGTGCTTTCCGGGCACGGTCGGAAACATAAGGATGAAATCGCAGAGGGTACTGAAGTTGCCGCCGGCATCGGGGAGGCTGCTGAATGCATTCTCAAACGCGTAGGAGACGCGTAATCCTTCCCGTAATCTTTTGGGCGATCCGGCGTTTGCAAAAGCTGAAGAGCTTATACTTTATATAATAATTGTAGTCGTATCTACTCTGTTCATCGCAGGGAATGTCGGATTTATGCTCGGAATGGCTCGAATGCCATAACTCAGCAGCCAAGGGCTGCCGTTGGAGCCGGGTGCGCTAATGTGAGGTGGGGGCGTATGAAGCCGTTGACGAGGTAAATTTACGGGTGAGTACGCGGCTGTTCGTAGACACGATGGTCACAGCCGGAGCTCAGATCTGTGGGGATGGATGAACCTTCACAGCAGGACCTGAATGACAGGGCGGTTTTCTGAGGTGGCAAAACATTTTTGTTCCAGCCGAAGTATAAGGTGAAGTTGTAAATATGAACCCTGCGAACGCCGGTGCACGCATTGCGATAGATCTGGATGATGTTCTGGCAGACCTTATCGGCGAATTGTTGCATCTCTATTGTAAACGGCACGGTGTCGATATGCGGCGGGAGGATGTGGTCGACTGGGATACCTTCCCCGAGGACGTGCACAACGCCATCAGAAAAGACGGTGGTTATGAGTCGTTATCCCCGATCCCGGGAGCCGATGAATTCCTGGCGTGGCTTGCCGTTCGGTACGAAACGCATATCGTGACCTATCGGAGTCCCGCTGCCCGTGAGGAAACCACCCGTTGGTTGCAGGCACACATGCCGCAGGTATATCAGGATGTGCACTTTGCAGACGGTTCGAAAGTCAGCATTTGCCGCTCACTCGGGGTTGAACTCCTGATTGACGACAGTGTAAATCAACTGCCGCCGGTAACGAAGGAGCTTGGCATTCCCGGCATTCTGATTGATACGCCGATGAACCGCCGGATCCGGCAAAGCAGCAGGATTAAACGGGCGTACAATTTTACGGAAGCAAGAGAGCATGTGTGTGGAATGCTTGGGAGGGGGTGAATCACCCCGGGCGCATGACTGTCGCAAAGGGCGAAGGTACGACGGGCGGACATTAGAGTTGGACCGATTTCGGGCATGAATGACAACGATAAGCAAGCGCGACGAGCAGGTGAACCTAAATTTTAGGGTGAAAGAAGGTTCTCGGATGAATGAAGGGATCTACAGATTACTCACTCATTTGGAGGTAAGTGAGCTGGCGCATTTAAGCATCGGATCGCGTTTCGCGGTGGAAGGCTCGATGCAGGGTGCCCATCGCAGCCGCCTGAAAGGTAGCAGTATCGAGTTCAGTGACTACCGGCAATACGTGCCCGGTGACGATGTGCGTCACGTTGACTGGCGCGTGTATGGACGAAAAGAGCGCCTATACATCCGCCAGTACGAAGAAGAGAGTAATCTGCGGGTTTACCTGATGGTCGACACGTCGAAGTCAATGGCCTTCCGCTATCAGAACATGCGTAAGTATGACTTCGCCGCGAAACTGGCAGCAGCCCTGGCATATGTGACTGTACAGCAGCAGGACAGTGTCGGGCTCCAATTGTTTGGTACCCGTCTGCAGCATACCCTTCCGCCCCGTTCGGGTAAAGATCATTTGCGCGTTGTGGCCGAGACGTTGGCAGAGAATGAGCCGAGCGAGGAGACGGATATGGTAGCCAGTTTTGAGATGCTGACACAGAAAGCCGGTCGGCGGGGTTTGGTCATTATTATTTCGGATCTTTATGATGAGCATCCGGACGCCTTGAAAAATATACTGAGCCGTCTGAAGCAACGCAAGCATGATGTTGTGGTTTACCAAGTGGTTGATCGTGCGGAGTTGGAACTTCCTTTTCGAAATGTGGGAAAATTCCAGAGTCTGGAGAGCGGTTCAGAGCTTGTGAGTAATCCGAACGAGATCCGTCAGTCTTACCAGAAAGCTGTGGCGAATTTTCTTGAAGGTTGTCGGACTACATGTAATGCAATGAACACCGAGTACGCACTGGTGCAGACGGATCAGCCTGTGGTGCCGTTCGTGCGGAGACATCTTGGTCGGCGGCAGCGTTACACGGGAGCATGATGTCGACGCGGAACAATACGGTTCTGGCAGATTGCTTTCCGGGTAAAGATCCGGCTGAAGCCGGAACTACAAGCAATTGCCTCCCTGGATATCTGAAGGTTTGTAGTACCGCCTTTAGGCGGTCTGCTGAATTCTTAAAGACGGCGAGTCTCATACTGGGGTGTCCGATGGCTGCACCGGCGGCCATGCTCATAGGAGACTCGGTACCGCGACTGCATGAAGCCAAAGCATACTCAAGTATGAACTCTGACCAGCCAAAACCGCGCGATCGGCTTTGTCGATCTCTGGAGGACCGAAAACGGAATTTGACTTTTGGTCTACGGGGTATTACAGGCATAGCAGCTACTCACACAGGCAATCTCCTGTCAGTTCCTTAAAGCTTCCCTGCATTTCCGAAGGATAAGCAGGGCCATGGCGGTACCGTAGTTTTTTCCGTTCTGGTAGTCATCGATCCAGGTGCCGTCCTTTTCGCGAATCTTCAGAATATCCTTCTGAAGTGCTCTTGCCGCTTTTCTTCGTTTTGATTCGGGCAGATATTCTAATACCTTTGCCGCATAATAATGACCAAAAAAGAAGTAGTAGGGAGCCACACCGTACTCTCCCTGATGCTGCATCAGTGATTTGCGAACCTTTGCTAATTGGTTTTTGTATTTCATAAATTCACTGAACGCCCAAGCCAGCTTCTGTTGTTCGTTTTTTCCCCATAAATATTCGGCGAGATATCCGACACAGAGACGTCCGGCTGATGATTCCGGGGCACTGTGGCGCTCTTTTGAATTCAGCTCATAAGAGAAATAGCCGCCTTTCGTCTTGCTCTTCAGCACCGGCTGAAATCCTTTCTTGACCATTCCCTCTGGTACGTCGCCCCCTAATTCTTTTGCTTGATGAAGCGCAACAAGCACGGCAGCAGTAGCAAATGGATATCGCCACCTTCCTTTCTGATCCTGTGATTCTTCGAGGGAGCGAATAATTCGATTGGTTCGTTTTAAGCGATATTCACGATCTATATTTTGTCCATCCTTTGACAGAAGATACGTCTCCATTTCCAGGTTAAACAGGAGCGCCCAGTCTTTTCCACCCGCAAAATCCATGGTGTCGAGATCCCATTGATCAAGTGCCTGAAGCGCTTTCTTCCGTACGGATTTATTCTTTTCAGGTAGAACATTCTTCCATGCGTCCAGTGCCATGTAAACGATCGGGGTGATGCTGTGGTACCGTTCCATCTGGACAGGGTTTTCCCCGGGGCGGGCCGTCCACCACCCCTCTTCTGTCACATTGTTGATCAGGTATTCACAACCTCTTCGGATGGCCTCTTTGAGGTTCTGCTCGGAGACCGGTTGCTCGGTCACCGATATGTCTCGTTGGAGGACCCCCTCTCGCCACCGGACATATCTAAACGGATGGCGGTGACGATAGGCAGAAAGGGAGTATGCGGCCGTCCACCCCCAGCGGTTGTCTGGATACTTACGAATCAGCTTTTCCCAATGCTTAACGGCTTTGTCTTTCTGCTCGTATTGATGGAAATGGGCGATACCCAGCAGATAGCGAGCTTCTTTTGCATGCGGATGATCCGGGTATTTTTTCAGAACGTTCTTCATTAACGTCTCAGCTTTTTTAAATTTGCCCTGGTGGATGTAGAGCCGAGCTTGTTCAATCCGCACATCGATATGTATGCCGGATTGATTCTCCGGATCAAGCTCAAGTGCTTTTCTGAGCGCTTTTTGGGTCGGTTCGGGTTTTCTGAGCCGATGGTACGCAACACCTAAACGGTACTGCGCTTTCACCTTCACTTCCCTACGTTTCGCATTCTGCAACGCATCTCGGAGAGGGTCGATCGCCTTCTCCATCCTGGCATCACGTATCAGGCTGATCCCCAACTGGAGTTGATCCTGAGGCGTGCGGTTTGATTTTTTAAGTAATGTCTTTGTTTCCTCACTTGGCACATCGTATTTCGGATTTTCTTTCAAAATGTCCCGAAGCGTGTAGTAGGTCATTTCGGGATATCGCCAGGTCGCCCTGTAAAATGAGGGTTCCAGCGTTTCACCCTTCGGGCTCACAACTACCATCGTAGGCGGATTCTCGACACTGACGCCGAGCTTCTTCTTCAGGAACTCTTTTTCTCCGTCATGTTTGAACGGAATGTACTTCCGGTTGAGTGCGTCAATAACCCCCGGATGCATAAAATCGTGCCCATTGACTCGACGAGTAAGAATATCCCAATACTTTGAAGGGACATCATACTTGTCACTCGCAAAGGCAAAGATGGGACGTCCCGTATCCATTGCCTCCTGTTTTGCATCGGACCAGCTGTCACGCCATTCAATTTCGGACCCGCAGTTCCTCCAGGTTTCTTCGATATCTTCTATGTCGCCCAATTCAAAGTCAACTGCTCGCACACTTACTGGGAAACAACAGGCAATTCCGATAACGACGAGCACAAAGAAAACCAGGCATTTCATTTGTAATGGTTGTCTGACCACGTTTTTCGGGGATGGCAGTAAATAATGACGCATAACGAAATCTCCTATCATGACTGCACATTGAATTGATATGACATTGTCTTTAAGAGAACTTACGATAAACTTAACATACCTTGACTGTTGTGGTAGGTAAGATTTCCTACAGAGCTCACGCCGAATGACAACCTGAACGGCCGAGTCGACAGGTTTGGGGACGGCGGTCCGCCGCAGTTATGAACGCGGTATAGAAACGGACGAGGACGTTCGTCCCCATACAATGGTACTGCTCAGGCCTTCAGGTTGTCATCAAAATCGCGGTATGTGCGTGAGTTCTGGTCCTAACTCCTCTGTTCAATGGACCGCCAAGACCGGTTTAAGAGGTCTGGTCGCCGAGAAGTTGTTCTTTAGCCTGCTGGATGGCTTCTTGCGCCTCCTCGAAGCTTTGGGGACGGTTCGCTTCCTCTTTTTGGGTCATTTTTGACAGGAGTTCTACAATCTCAGAAGGGTACCCTTTAAGTTTACCTTTCATCGGAATTCTCAGCGGAGCAATATGTTTGTTCGCCAGCTTCTGTGCTTCATCTGCGGAAAAAAACGTAGACCCCGTGAGCATATAGTACATCACCATCCCCAGACTGTAAATCTCACTATAAGCGTCCTCACGCCTACCTTGCAATCGTTCGGGTGGCAGAAAATGCGGTGAGCCTGCACAGACATCACCTTCCTGGTTATGCGCTTCCTCGATAAGGACACACAGACCGTAATCAAAAAGGACCGCCTTTTTTTCCTGTTCAGTCAGAATGATATTCTGCGGTTTTAAGTCCCGGTATAAGTACCCGTGTTTGTACAGGTACCAATCAGCATCGAGCAGATCAAGGCCAATCCGCAGCACTTCATCTATCGATAGGCGGTTTTTTTTCTCTATCACGTGATCCAGCCGCTCACCATGGACAAATTCCATGATCGCGTAATTTTGGTCATTGACTTTGCCCTGCTTTATTCCTCCCGCTAAAGAGGGGTGGTCACCTACCGCATGCGCTATGTCGACTTCCCGGTGGAGGGCGTTTACGGCTTGTTCCTCCTGCTCTTTATCGCCCGGAAGCAACTTCACCGCTACGGCTATGGACGGATCCTCTCTGTCGTACCCCTTGTATACACTGCCCATCCCCCCACCGCCCAAAGGATTTGTTATCCAGTAACGGTCGATCAGCAATGGGACAAAATTGTGGTTACCACAACGGGAACATTTTTCAAGCCGTAAAGGGGTCAAACTGGCTAGTGCGTGTTTTTCTCTACATGATGTACACGGTACATAGCCTTCTTCATAATTCCGGATGAAATAGCTTACCTTTTTCCCCTTTTTGAAGAACCTCCGAAACATTTTGAACCCTCTTCCCTTTTGCTTCTCCATGTCTCACCCACTAAGTAATATATATCCTGCTCTGATTCTGCTGCCAAGCTGTGCTCCCTCACAGATAACATACTGATGTCATAAACGTATTCACATTCAGTCTCGGCATATGATCTCTTACACACGCTTTTTTTATGCCATATCGATCAACTGCAAACTGACGCCCGGCGCTGACAAGCCGTTTTCGATTCGAGATGCCCCGCGCTCATTCAGAGTATATTCGCGAAAGCGTTCAATTCCTGGTGCGCGCTCTCCACTGGTTCAGCGAACGAAGCAATTCCTCTTTGGTCTCCTGTTCCACTTGACGCCCGATATCGGTCAGCTCAAACGGGTCCTGTGCTAAGTCGCAACAACGAAGTATATCGTTCCTGTCTCTCTCTGTTACCAGCTTGATGTCGCCCCGAATCACACAATCTTCTTTCTGCTCGATAAAGACATCTGACGCCGGTACCTCCGCTCCCTTGATATCAGGTATAAGGGAACGACCTTCTTCTGTCCCTTCACCGTCTGCGCCGGCAAAATCCAATATCGTGGAAAAAAGGTCCACAGTGGAAACAGGCCGCTCTACCCTGTCTACAGAGCCTGGGGTCGGCATTCGGATAAGAAGGGGTACGCGCACCGCTTCTTCGTACATCACGCCTTTTCCGAAAAGCCCATGAGAGCCGCACATCTCACCGTGATCCGAGGTAAATATGACGATCGTGTTCTCGTCAAGACCGGTCTTCTGGAGTTTGTCCAGAATTCTGCCGAAGGCGGCATCCAGCTGAGAGATTTCCCCGAAGTATCTCTTTCTGAATTCCTCCACGCCGTAGTCCGCGCCCCATGCGGTGTTCCTGAACCAGGCTTCGGGTTGTGTGTTGGGCGGCTCATCCAGCACGCTGCCGTCATATTGCTCGTATTCGGACGCAGGCGGCGTACACGGAGGATGCGGTGCCTGGTACGCCACGACCATAAAGAACGGAGAATTTGCCGTGGTCAACGCGTCCAACTCATTACAGACAATATCCGTCAGACCATCGGTTTCATGCCCGCCGAGTTCAATCGGATGGTCAGGATCATCCCGCCAAATCAGTCCGGCACTATGATCAACATGATGGCTCTCCCAACCCGTGAAGTATTGAAATCCGCCCCGCTCCTCAGGTGGCACCCATCGATTGGTCTGGGGGTCGCCGCTGAGATGCCATTTTCCCACATAGTGTGTTTCATACCCGGCTTTGTTCAGCAGATCAGCAAGTGTCTGCTGGTTCCTCGGTAGACGCATACCGTTTTCGGTAACGCCGGTTTGGCTGGGATACTGACCGGTGAACAGACAACCTCTGTAGGGGGTACAAAGCGGCGTGTTTGTATATGCACGATCAAACTGCACACTCTGCGAAGCGAACCGATTCAAGGCGGGCGTGCTTACATGGCGGTTGCCATAGCACGACATCCATCGTGCCCCGAGCTGATCGGGAAAAACAAACAGGATATTGGGCTTATCAAGCATAAAAGCAACTCCGAAGTATCGGTTATTCAGTTTTCACGCAACCCTATCGGCTGAAGCAGCGTGCGTGCGCCGTTCTCGCCGTGAATCACCACCCTCACGTAGCTGCCCAGATCTTTCTCGGCATCCAGAGACAGTGCGGCTCCGCGGGCCACTTCATCGCCTTCGCTTATCCAGCGGATATCTTCTTCGTCGCAATCGGCGTCGACCACAATCCGCCGCCCTTTCGTTTTAATCGATTGCGGCAGAACAACATTCTCGCCTTCACCTGATTTGTCATAACACGCGTAGAAGACCCCTTTCTTATAAGCGGTTCTGAACATTTTCCTGCTGAGTTTCCCCTCGGGAAGGAGCATAACCTGCCAGTTCCTGCCCATATGACCCCTGCCGTGCATATCGTCGTTCGAGGTTCCCCAGACCGGCCGTTCCGGCATTGTCTCGGTTAAGAGCTTGTCCCAGAATTTCCTGTCTCCGCTGTACCGGTCACCCTGATTATACACTTCCACACTGAGGAGAATTTCATACTTATCCAACAACCGTTTGTACCATGAGATATCCTTGGAATAACGACCGGGGTGATTCAACTGCGCCAGCCCTCCCTTGTCTTCTACAATAGAGAGAGAATCTTCGATGTCCCCTTCCGCTCCGTCATAATCACAGAAAAAGCTGTTCATATGGTGATGCCTTGAAGGTTCGCAGCCGCGTACCGCAATCATTCCAAGCTCTTCAGGATCACGATCCCATTCACCCCAGGGCCAGGTGAAATGATTATGGTCAGTTATCGCGAGGATATCATAGTCTCTCTCATCATATCCGGTGATCACTTCTGAAGGCGGAAGAGCTCCGTCGCTGTTTTTGGTATGCGTGTGCAGATTGGCTTTATGATATTGGCAGTTGTCCCATCTGACGACTTCGTATGGATTGTTGACAATAACAGTTTCTGCATTTACCTGGGCAATGAGCACACTGCTGAAAAGAATGAGGGCGGTAATTACGGGCAATGTCATTCGTCGCATAATTTTCCTCCTTTTTTAACCGTTTTGTTTGCAACGCGTTAACGCTATATCTTTTCTGAATCACGATTCCAGGCGCTCTTTATAAGCCCACAGACCGATACCGGGATCGGGAATAAAGTAGACCTCTTCCCCCGTGGGAAGTGTGTTGAAGCCGTTTTCCAATCCCTCCGGATCAATGGAGCGTTTCATCTCAGAAAGATCGCTGTAACGGTAATTCACGCCTTCAATCTCTTCTTTCGTCAGCTCACCCGGGCAATACGTGATCGTGAAGCGTCTCTCTGACGAACCATGAATAAGATGCGCTGCCGCACCGAGATTCTGTTGAAGCTCGTCATGCTCCTTCACAGCCTGCTGCACCTTCTCACCGCCTGCATACCCATACGTGCGGATCAGCCTGTCAATCTGCTGGTCTTCACCAAACCTTTCCACCCCCGGTGCGAGCACAATCAGTTCGCCGCCGTCGGCTATCGCCATCCGGGTTCTGTAAATGCTCTTATTCCCCAACCATGTACTCTTGTACTCATCGGGCGGGAGATAAACCACGACTTTGTCCACGGGTTGCTCCAGCACGGTCACATTCACCTCCCTGGCAAGCTCGGCGGCTCTGCGAAAACACTCTTCGCCGTCTCCGATAAACAACCCCCTGGTGTGTGTAGTCCCTTCCGTATCTCTTCCCACCACTGTAAGCGCGTACACAATCGGTAACTCCTGCGCGAACGCGCGCTCTGCGTAGTTCAGAACATGGCGGACAGGGTTGTCCGCTCGCCCCATGAGACGCTCCATGCCGTAGGCAGCACCGATGAAATGACTCTTGTTGATTCCCTCTGCGCCCCCCGCACCTACAAAAATATTCTTATTGTGGTTGGCCATACCAGCCACCTCGTGCGGGACCACCTGCCCCATGGAAAGAATCAGATCATGTCCGCCTTCAACCAGAAGTCGATTAACCTGAGCCGGCCACGGGTAATTCACCCTGCCCTCTGTCAGCTCGTTGACATACGATGCCGGCACCTCTCCCAGGGTCACCACGTCGTCACGCCAGTTATGATCCCTGAACAGTTCCAGCGGCACCTGCGGATACATACGCTTTTTCTGCTCCGTCGACATGGGCGCATGCGTACCAAGAGCCGGCATAACGTCCGTCAGATCCTGCCCATAGTAGGAGAAAGCCTGCGCGGTCAGCTCCCCGGCCCGGGAATACGGTCGAGTGTGATCCGGCGGGACAGCGAGCACTTTTCGTTTTTCACCCAGTTGCTGAAGCGCTGTAAACATGCCGTGCTGTAAATCCTCAGCGCTCAGCGAAGCGTTGGCATCTCCATATGCGTATAAGAGCATACGTCCCTCTTTGTGTGCCCCATGAATTTCAAGGTCACAATTTTTAAGTTTTTTTCGAAAAAGGCCGCGAGTTGCTTTGCGGACTCGCCAGCCACGGGTGTCTCAGCATCACATCAACGGTCGCGTATATGGAATTCGGTTTTCCACCATTGTCCACAGTGGTCAACACGATAGGTCCCTCGCGTTCTTCCCATGCCTCTACAACTTTCTCTGGCAACTGAGCCATCCTACATTCCTTCCTTTTCTAAGACAAAAAGAACTGACGGGCACAGCCTGTATAAGCCGAAAAGGATGCGCCGCCAAAAAAGTGCTACTGTAATCGCAAAAAAGAACTATGCCCTATCAATGACACATTGTCATCCACTGCCTGAGCATGGAGATTAAAACACAACACCACGGCTGTGATTCGAATAATAACATAGTGTTCGTTAACT